>CABUVH010000062.1 GCA_902494935.1 uncultured Collinsella sp. | reverse complement strand
CATACCTGCCGATGTTGCCAAGGCGGTCCACGAGGCGCTCGTTGCCTGGAATGCCGAGCGCGCCGAGGCGGCGGCTGGCCATTCCGATAGCTAAACACGAGCCTAAACTACTGATATACATGATTGCGTGATTTTCAACCATTTATTTCGCCATGATTGCATGCTAGTTTCGGGTTTTATTAACGCTAAAACGTTTGACTAGTCATGGTGAACAACCCTGCTATCCTGCGGGTTGACGAAGACTGATATCTCACCTCGTCGATACATACTGTCTGGCGAATCATTTGTCAATGAATTCGGTGAACGGTAGTAAATACCGTTCAAGCGTATGTATGTATCGGTCGCCGAGCGCGGCACCTCAGTTGGGTTCGTCGGTAGGTAAGGTATATATCGTCCGCAAGTTGCGCGGGGGCACGTCTAGGTGCTCCCGGGTAAGATTCTCTATTGATAGGAGAAGACATGGCCATCATCAACAAGGGTATGTCCAGGCGTTCGTTCCTCGGCCTCACCGGCAGCGTCGCTGCTGTCGCAGGGCTTGGTCTCACCGGCTGCGGTGGCAGCTCTAGCGACGAGGGTTCCGCTTCCGGTTCCACCGATTCCGCCAACCGTGGCGGCGGCGTGATCACCGCTGGTTCCGCTTACGCTCCGTCCAGCTTCGATCCCGCCAGCACCGGCTCCGCTGTGGGCCTGGGTGCTAACTGGCACGTCGTCGAGGGTCTCTACGGCATCGATTACCACGACTACAGCACCTTCAACGAGCTCGCCACCGACGATCCCAAGTCTGTGGACGACACCACTTTCGAGGTCACCATCCGCAAGGGCGCCAAGTTCTCCGATGGCACCGAGGTCACCGCTGACGATGTCGTTGCCTCCTACACCGCTTGCGCCGCTTCCGCTACCTATGCTCCGTTCTTCCAGCCCTTCGAGTCCATCGAGGCCAAGGACGCCAGCACCGTGACGGTCAAGACCAAGGTCCCCAACTTCTCCCTGCTCAAGGATCGTCTGGCCATCGTCCGCGTTACCCCGGCCACCCAGACCGAGGAGGATCGCGCCAAGCAGCCGATCGGCTCCGGCCCCTGGATGTACGACTCTATCTCCGATACCGAGATCACCCTGGTTCCCAACCCCGAGTACAACGGTGAGTATGCTGCCGAGGATAAGAAGATCCAGTACAGCATCCTGACCGACCCCACCGCTCGCGTTACCGCTCAGCAGGAGGGCTCCACGCTCGTTATGGAGCTCGTTACCGCTGACGCCGTCGACCAGCTCGAGAGCGCCGGCTGCAAGATCGATAACGTTCAGGGTTTCGGCACCCGCTTCATCATGTTCAACGTCGCCAAGGAGCCTTGGAACAACGTCAAGGTCCGTCAGGCTGTCATGTATGCGCTCGACACCGAGAAGATGGTCAGTAACACCTTCGCCGGCCTTGCCACCGCTGCCAGCTGCTACCTGCCCAAGAGCTTCACCAACTATCATGAGGCTTCCACGGTGTACAAGACCGACGCCAAGAAGGCTAAGAAGCTCATCGAGGAGTCTGGCATCACCCCGGGTGCCATCACCCTGCGCACCACCGACAACGAGCAGATTAAGGGCATGGCCGCCCAGGTCAAGAACGACCTCGACGCTCTCGGCTTCGATGTGACCATCCAGACCGATACCTCGCCGGCTACCTACGCTGCCATTGACGGCGGCGAGGCCTACGATATCCTCCTTGCCCCTGGCGATCCTTCCTGCTTCGGCGCTGATCCCGACCTGCTGCTCAACTGGTGGTACGGCGACAACGTCTGGATGCAGACCCGTTGCCCGTGGAAGGAGTCCGCTGAGTGGCAGAAGCTCCACGGTCTCATGGACGAGGCTCTTGCCGCCGAGGGCGACGAGCAGCAGAAGAAGTGGAACGAGTGCTTCGACATCATTGCCGACAACGCCGTTCTGTACCCCGTTGTCCACGTCAAGACCGTCTCCGCTTCCTGGGACGATCCGTCCACTGCGCCCAACGGCGAGGCCCTCGATGGCTTCAAGGGCATCGGCACGACGAGCATGTCCTTCAGGGGCGTTGCGACCGTCAAGGCGTAAGACTCGCTTGAGTCTGTATGCAGGATGTCGGTCGTTGGGACCGTATCCTCATAGTTGAAACAAAGACCCGGGCGGCAACGATGTCGCTCGGGTCTTGTAATGAGTATCCGTACTCATATACCAGTTGGTCCTACCGACAAAAGAAAGGGGAGAGAACGTGAACAACTTGCTACGTTTGATTGGAAGGCGTCTTGTGGCGCTGCCGATCATGGCATTGGGCGTCACCGTCCTGGTGTTCTTCCTTATGTCGTTCTCCAAGACCGACCCCGCCTACACGGCGTTGGGTGACGGCGCCTCGCCAGAGGCGGTTGCCGAGTACCATGAGAAGTATGGTCTGGACGACCCCTGGCCCGTGCGCTACGTGCGCTATATGGGCGATTTGATCCATGGCGACATGGGCACCTATGGTGCTGCTCGCAACTCCGTTGCCAAGCGCATCTCCACGGCCCTGCCCGTCACGATGCAGCTGACCTTCATCGGTCTTGCCATCGGTGCGGTCGTTTCGTTTTTGCTCGGCGTCATCGCGGCACTGTATCGCGACAAATGGCCGGACCAAGTGATCCGCGTCTTTTCCATCGCCGGCTTGGCAACCCCGTCGTTCTGGCTTGCCGTTCTGTTGATCCTGCTGTTCTCTTCCTACCTTAAGGTGCTCCCGGCGTCCGGTGCTCTGCCTCACTTCACCACGAATCCGGTTGGCTATCTGGGACGTATGATCATGCCCGCCATCGCCTTGGCATTTCCGCTGACGGGCCAGATGACTCGTATCGTGCGTACCGCCATGGTCGAGGAGCTCGACAAGGATTATGTCCGTATGGCTCGCGGCGCCGGCGTTCCCGAGAAGGTCGTCGTCGGCATTAACGTTCTTCGCAATGCGCTGATCACCCCGGTCACCACCCTCGGTCTTAAGATTGGTTACCTCATGGGCGGCGCTGTCGTCATCGAGGTCATCTTCAACCTCCCCGGCATGGGCACCGCGATTCTGCAGGGCGTTCAGGGCAACGAGGCGAACCTGGTTCAGGGCGTCGTTATCGTCGTTGCTCTTGCCTTCATCATCATCAACATCGTGGTTGACATGCTCTACCTGCTCATCAACCCGCGCATCAGGACGGTGTAGATTATGGTAAAGATTCGAGAGAAGCAAACCGAGCAGCTCGAGAAGGCTGCCTCCAAGGGGCTCAAGCTCGGTGGCTGGAAGAAGATGACGCTGTCTTCTAAGATTGCCGCCGTCGTGCTGGTGCTGGTCGCCCTGACTGCGATCCTGGCGCCCCTTCTTGCCCCCTATAGCCCGGTCGAGATCTTTACGGCTCGCCAGGCTCCCGGCAACGGATTTATCTTCGGTACCGACGATAAGGGTCGCGACATTCTGTCGCGTATGCTCTACGGTGGTCGTTACTCGCTGATTATCGGCTTTGGCGCCACTGCCATGGCTCTGGTCTGCGGCTCGGTCGTGGGCGCCCTTGCAGCGGTTTCGCGCAAGGCCGTCTCCGAGACGATCATGCGTATCCTGGACATCATCATGTCCATCCCGGGCATCGCCCTCGCGGCCGTCTTCGTCTCCATCCTGGGCAACTCCGTGCCGTCGATCATCTTCGCCATCGGCTTTATGTACACTCCGCAGATTGCCCGTATCGTACGCGCCAACATCGTGTCCGAGTACGGCGAGGACTATGTCCGCGCGGTCATCGTTTCCGGCGCCAAGGCTCCGTGGATTTTGATCAAGCATGTTCTGCGTAACTGCATCGCCCCGATCATGGTCTTCACCGTTACCCTGGTCGCCGACGCCATCATCTTCGAGGCCTCGCTGACCTTCATCGGCGCTGGTATCCAGGAGCCCACCGCTACCTGGGGCAACATCCTCGCCGACGCCCGCGGCGGCGTGCTCGCCGGCCGTTGGTGGCAGGCGCTGTTCCCGGGTCTGGCCATCATGATCACCTGCCTGGCGCTTAACATCCTCTCCGAGGGCATTACCGACGCCATGGCCGCTGCCCCCTCCGCCGCCCTGGATCCTACCGATTCCTCCAAGCGTCGCGAGGCCGACCTGCTGGTCTCCGACCCCGTTCGCGCCTACAAGGAGCAGGCCCAGTCCCTCTCCGCTCGCCTTGGCGCCCTGCGCGATGTCGAGCTCAAGCGTGACGATCGCCACGTGCCCGACGAGTCCGTTGAGCCGATTCTCTCGGTCCGTGACTTCTGCATCCAGTTTGAGCATCACGGTGATATCAACGTCGTCGACCATGTCAACTTTGACGTTCGTCCTGGTCAGACCATGGGCCTGGTGGGCGAGTCCGGTTGCGGTAAGTCCATCACCACGCTGGCCATCATGGGCCTGACCGACGATGACGAGTATCTTTCCGGCGAGGTTCTCTGGGAGGGTCGCGACCTGCTCAAGATGAGCAAGAAGGAGTGGTTCGGCCTGCGCGGTACCGATATCGCTATGGTCTATCAGGACGCCCTGTCCTCGCTTAATCCCTCCATGCTCATCTCTGCCCAGATGAAGCAGCTCACCAAGCGCGGCGGAACCCGCAGCGCCGAGGAGCTCCTGGAGCTCGTCGGCCTCGATCCCAAGCGCACGCTCGAGAGCTATCCGCACGAGCTTTCCGGCGGCCAGCGTCAGCGTGTCCTGATCGCTATGGCCCTTACCCGCGACCCCAAGCTGGTCATCTGCGACGAGCCCACGACCGCTTTGGACGTTACCGTCCAGAAGCAGGTTATCAAGCTGCTCAACGATCTTCAGGCCAAGCTCGGCTTTGCCATGATCTTCGTTTCGCATGACCTGGCTCTGGTCGCCGAGGTTGCCCATAACATCACGGTTATGTACGCTGGCCAGGTTATCGAGCAGGCACCCACCAAGGAGCTGCTCACCAACCCGATCCACGAGTACACCCGCGGTCTTCTGGGTTCCGTTCTGTCCATCGAGAGCGGTTCGGGCCGCCTGCACCAGGTGCCCGGCGCCGTTCCGAGTCCGCGCGATTTCCCCAAGGGCGATCGCTTCGCGCCCCGCTCGAGCCATCCGCGTATTGGCCTGGACACCCGTCCGGTCTTCAAGCGCGTGCCCGGCACCGAGCACTTCTATTCCGAGCTCCCCGACGAGGTGCTCAAGGCAAATGGTTTGACCCCTCACGCGGAGGTGATGTAGATGAGCGAGACCGCAGTCAACGGCGTCGAGCCGATCATCTTCCTTGATGACGTCCACGTCACCTTTAGGACCCGTACCGGCTCGATTCTGCACCCCAACCTGGTTCACGCCGTCCAGGGTGTAACGATTAAGCTCATGCCCGGTCAGACGATCGGCATCGTCGGCGAGTCCGGTTGCGGTAAGTCCACCACCGCCAACGTCATGTGCGGCCTGCAGGCCCCCACGAGCGGCAAGGTCTACTTTAAGGGCAAGGACGTTACCAAACGTACCGCCGAGGACCGTCGCCACATGGGTCGCGTCATCTCGGTCGTGTTCCAGAACCCGGCCACGGCGCTCAATCCCCGCATGGTCGTTCGCGAGCAGCTGCTCGACCCCATGCGCGTCCACAACCTGGGTACCGAGGCCGAGCAGGAGAAGCGCGTCAAGGAGCTCCTGGAGCTCACCGGTCTGCCCAGCTCCGCCGCCGAGGTTCTTCCCGGTCAGCTTTCGGGCGGCCAACGCCAGCGCGTCGCAATTGCCCGTGCCCTGTCGCTGAACCCCGATGCCATCATCGCCGACGAGCCCACCTCGGCTCTGGACGTTTCGGTCCGCGCACAGATTCTGAACCTGTTGACCGACCTTAAGAAGGAGCTCGGCCTGGCCATGGTGTTCATCAGCCATGACATCCAGACGGTCCGCTATATCTCTGACGACATCATCGTTATGAATGGCGGCAGGATCGTCGAGCAGGGCGAGGCCAAGCAGGTCTTCCAGCACCCCCAGGACCCCTACACCAAGATGCTGCTCTGCGCTGCGCCGTCGCTGCTGCATCCCAAGCTCGGCGAGTAGCCTCGCTTTCCCTCCCGTGCGCCCGGTTCCCTTGCCGGGCGCACCTCCGTTGCGATTTCGAAAGGTTGGGTTCACGAGCCATGCCAAGTGCTCAGGAGCTACAACATCAATTTGGTGAATACCGAGGCGCCATGCCCCGTCCATCAGATTTCGATCTCTTTTGGAAGGATCGCATGGCCGAGGCCGACGCCGTCGGGCTTGACTATGCGATCGAGACGGCATCGGTCGCCGATGCCGCGACCTGCCAACTTTTCGACCTCTGGTATACCGGCATGTGTGGCGCTCGCCTGCATGCCAAGTACCTTAAACCCGTCTCGGACGAGCCCGTGCCATTGGTACTTCAGTTCCATGGGTATCCGGGTGCAAGCCGCAGCTGGTTTGAGCAGGCGTCGTTTGCGGGCATGGGCATGGCACTCATCGCCCTCGACTGCCCCGGCCAAGGAGGTCCCTCCGAGGACATTGGTGGATTTGAGGGCACAACGGTTGCCGGTCATATCGTCGCCGGTATCGACGGCGACCCGGCCAACCTCTACTATGTCCGCTTGCACCAAGATATTCGCATCCTGTGCCGCATCGTTCGCGAGCTCGAGGGCATCGATCTTGCGCGTGTGTTTGTGAACGGCGCGTCGCAGGGCGGCGGTTTGGGCATTGCGACCTGTGCGCTTAACAGCGAGCTTATCAATCGTGCCGCCATCCTCTATCCCTTCCTGTCAGATTTCCGCCTGGTCTGGGATTTGGATGCCGACGACATTGCCTACGAGGGCCTGCGCTATTGGTCTCGCTGGTTTGACGAGGACTCGACTCGTATTGACGAAGCCTATGCCAAGCTGGCGTACTTCGATTCCAAGAACTTTGCCCCTATGGTCAAATGCCCCGTGCTGTTTGGCACTGGCACAGCCGATATCGTCTGTCCGCCAGCGACGCAGTTTGCGGTCTATAACAACCTGACCTGCGAAAAGCGTCATGAGTTCTTTGAAGGCTTTGGCCACGAGGAGATTCAGGATTTTGACGATTTGATCATTCCGTTTTTCTGCAAGGGAGGGGAGGCTCATGTCTAAGTGCGAGAGCAATGTTGACGAGCTGATTGTCCCCGGGCTCGTGGGAATTCCTGGAACGGTTTCGTCAAGGCTCGCAGAATATCGGGACTGGCGCGGTGATGTCCAAGCAGATGTTTCTGATTTAGAGACATGCGCTTCGAATCTTGAGATTCAAGGCCTGGCCATTACGGCGATTGACTTTGTTAACCCCTGCGCCCGTTACTCGGAGGTCTCCTTTGAGCTCGGTGACGATGCGATTCACGCTCGTTTGATCGAGCCTGTCGGTCGTGCCCGAGTATCTGAGCGCGTGCCGTTGTGCCTGATGTTCCACGACATCGATCGGCCTGTGCGCGGCTGGAATCACATGACGAGATTTGCCGCCATGGGATATGCCGTGCTTGCACTGGATGACGATGTTGCTGGTGCGGACGACCTGCAGCGGGGGATTTCTTCGCCCGCTTTTGTCGAGCGCGTCCGTTGGGGTTGCGCGCTGGCGAAGGTGGCGCGCAATCTTGATGGCATGGACCCCGACCGCATCTTTGCATGGGGCGAGGGTCTTGGCGGCGGAGTCGCGCTGGCGGTTTCTGCTCTGGACGAGCGGGGCCTCGCCTGCACGGCGGTTGCCAATCCGCTTCCTGGCGGCCTCGAGGCGCTGTCGTCTCGGGTGCGCGGATCGGTGCTCATGGGCACATCGCTTATGGATACCGCGAGCGATCCCAAGGATCAGTTTGCCGTATTCAACGGTCTTGAGTGTGACCGGAGGCATATCATCTATGCCAAATACGCTCACGAGCGCATCAATGCGTTCGAAAACGAAGTCGTCGACTTTTTTAACCAAACGTTCTATCCGTGTTCTTTGGCCTAGGCGGCCTGGACACTGCCAACAAGAGTGGGTGGCACAGGGCCGCCCGCCAGACAACTAAGGAGATTCTTGTGGCAACTCAGAAATTCACCGGCGTTATTCCTCCCGTCGTTGTTCCCGATACCGAAGATCACCAGCTCGATGTTGTCTCCTTTGAGCGCAGCATCAACCGCATGATCGACGCCGGCGTCGATGGACTGTTCTTCCTGGGATCCTCGGGCGAGGTCGTCTTCTCCACCGACGAGCGCCGTCGCCAGATTGTCGCCGAGGCCGTGCGCATCGTCGACCACCGCGTGCCTGTTCTGGTCGGCATCATCGACACCGAGACCGAGCGCATGATCGAGCACGGCAAGGTCGCTCAGGAGCTGGGTGCCGATGCACTTGTCGCCACCTGCCCGTTCTATGCCCTGCAGGGCATGACCGAGGTCGAGGAGCACTTCCGCATCCTGCACGAGGAGCTCGACCTGCCCATCTTTGCCTATGACATTCCCGTCTGCGTCCACACCAAGCTCCCCTGGAAGCTCCTTGCCAAGCTCGGCGCCGAGGGCGTCCTGGCCGGCGTCAAGGATTCCTCGGGTGATGACATCTCGTTCCGCTACCTCGTTCAGGAGAACGAGAAGAACGGTCATCCGATGAGCATCCTCACCGGTCACGAGGTCGTCGTCGACGGTGCTTACCTCGGCGGCGCCGACGGTTCCGTCCCGGGTCTCGCCAACGTTGAGCCCGAGGGCTACGTGCGTCAGTGGAAGGCCGCTCAGGCTGGTGACTGGGCTACCGTCAAGGCCGAGCAGGATCGCCTCAATGAGATTTCGCACATCTGGGATGTCACCTCGGGCGTCCAGGGCTATGCCGGTGGCGTCGGCGCCTTCAAGACCGCTATGAACCTCATGGGCATCTTCGACAGCCCGACCATGCCGCGCCCGGTGAAGGCCATGACCGGCGAGAACGTCGAGGCGATTAAGAAGGTCCTCCAGGACAACGGTCTCCTGTAAAGCTTCCCCGGGCACCCGATCTTGGGGCTCAAGCGGTCGAGCGTGACCCATTAGGTCAACGCCCGACCGCTTTCACCCCAACCTCGGGCACCCGGGAAACCTTTACCAAGCTGCGGCGATAACGCAGCCTTCATTTCCTGTAGTTGTTTTTTATCTCCTAAGGAGAGCGACATGGAGAACAAGTACGTCTGCTCTGTCGATATCGGCGGAACTAAGATCGCGACTGCCATCATGGAGTACCCGGCTGACGGCAGCGTGCCTCATCCCGTTTTTGAGGCCGAGGTTCCCACTGAGGCCCAAGAGGGCGGCGAGGCCGTCTTCCAGCGTATCGAGGCGTCCATCAAGGCTGCTCTCGAGGCGAATCCCGATGTCGAGGTCCTTGGCGTCGGCATCGGTGCCGCCGGCGTCGTCGATCCCAAGACGGGCGCCATCGCGTATGCCAACGAGATCATGCCCGGCTGGTCCGGCGTTCAGTTGGGGCCGCGCCTGCGCGAGGACCTCGGTCTTCCCGTTGCCGTCGTAGGCGACGTGCAGGCTCATGCTCTGGGTGAGGCCCACTGGGGCGTCGGCAAGGGCAAGTTCTCCGTCTTGTGTCTTGGCATCGGTACGGGCATCGGCGGCGCATATGTCGAGAACGGCCGCGTGATGCAGGGCTTCCATGGTGCTGCCGGCCATATGGGTCACATCGAGTGCTCGGCTGCCGCTGGCATTCCCTGTGCCTGCGGGCGTTCCGGCCATCTTGAATCGGTTGCTTCGGGCACTTCCATTGGTCGAATGTACGATGAGCGCTTTGGTCGCGTCGACCCCAGCCGTCCTTCGGTCGGTCGCGATGTGAACGACCTGTGCCGTGCGGGCGACGCAAAGGCGACCGAGGTCATCCATGACGCCGGCTTTGCGCTGGGTGCCAGCTTGGGCTCGCTCGCTAACATCCTGGACCCTGAGGTCATCGTGCTTTCGGGCGGCGTGATTCACCAAGGTCCCGATTGGCGTTCACAGACGTGGAAGGATTCGGTGCACGAGGGCTATGCCAGCCAGGCGCTCGATCCGCTTCAGGACACGCCGATCCTCATCGGTTCTCTGGAGGGCGATGCTCCGCTCATCGGTGCCGCTGAGCATCTTCTTGCCTCGTTGAAGTAAACGTATCTTCTGTAGGAGCCTCCCGAGACAACACGCCTCGGGAGGCTGTTCTGAGAAAGGTTACAGCCTTATGACCGTCGATCCTTTGATTCAATCCCTGAAGGGCAAGCTCGTCGTGAGCGTTCAGGCGTATATGGGCGAGCCGCTTCGTACGCCCGAGACCATGGCTCAAATGTCTCGCGCTTGCGAGCTCGGCGGCGCCGCCGCCATTCGCTGCCAGGGCCTT
>CABUVH010000061.1 GCA_902494935.1 uncultured Collinsella sp. | reverse complement strand
CTGTGGAAAACGCCCGTGTTCGCGTCTGCTGTGTGGTAAATGACAGACGGAGCGCCGGACGCGCGGACTTCGTGCGTCCGGCGCTCATTAGGAAAAACAGAGCCGCCCGTATCGGGCGGCTCGGCAATCAAAAACCTTGGATTCGGGGCATACGCTACTGGTTAGTTTACCCCTCGAGCATGCCGTCGAGGGTGCGCCAGGCGAGCTCGGCGCATTTGACGCGGGCGGGCATGTGCGAGATGTCCTGAAGCTGGGCGGCCTCGTCCAGGTCTTCCAGGTCTTCCTCGGAGAGCTGCTCGCCGCGGATCATGGCGAGGAAGAGCTCTGCCAGGCGGTGAGCTTCCTCGACGGTCTCGCCGGTGATGAGGTCGGCCATGATGTCGGCACTGGCCTGGCTGATGGCGCAGCCGTGGCCGGTAAAGGAGGCCTCCTCGATCACGTTGTTCTCGACACGTAGCTGCAGGGTGAGCTCGTCTCCGCAGCTGGGGTTGATGCCGTCGTGCTCGTGCGTGGGAGCATCCATCTCGTACTTATAGTCGGGGTGCGAGTTGTGCTCCATAAATGTGGTGGAGGTGTACAGATTACCCATTGAACGTGCTCCAAACGTGATGCAGACCGGCGATGAACTTGTCAATGTCGGCCTTGTCGTTGTAGAAGGCCACGCTGGCGCGGCAGCAGGCAAGGTTCTCGACGCCCAGCCAGGTGAGCAGCGGCTGTGCGCAGTGGTGACCGGCGCGGATGCAGACGCCGTCCATGTCCATGATGCTCGCGACATCGTGCGGGTGGATACCCTTGACGTTAAAGCTCACGACGCCATGGTGATTGTCCCAATAGATGGAGCCGATAATCTGGACAAAGTCGAGCTGCATGAGTTCGCCCATCAGGTAGTGGACGAGTGCCTGCTCGCGTGCCTGGATGTTTTCGTAGCCCACGGTGTTAACCAGGTAGTCAAGCGCCGCGCCCGTGGCGAAGATGCCGGCGGCGTCCTGCGTGCCGGCCTCGAACTTCTCGGGGACGGGCGCCCAGACGGCGTCCTGCTCGGTGACCGAGTCGATCATCTCGCCGCCGGTAAGCATGGGCGGCATGGCGTTGAGCAGGTCCATCTTGCCCCACAGCACGCCGATGCCCATGGGGCCCATGGCCTTGTGCGCGCTAAAGGCAAAGAAATCGGCTCCAAGGTCGGCCACATCGACCGGCATGTGCGGCAGCGACTGCGCGCCGTCGACGACCAGATAGCCGCCGTACTTGTGCACGAGCTTGCCGAGGTTCTTGACCGGGTTCTCAACGCCCAGGACGTTAGAGACCTGACCCACGGCCAAGATCTTGGTCTTGGGGCCCACCTTGGCAAGAACTTCCTCGGTGGTGAGCTGGCCGGTCTTGGTGGGGTAGAGGTAGACGAGCTTGGCGCCGGTCTCACGGCAGACCTGCTGCCACGGAATCAGGTTGGAGTGGTGCTCCATGATGGTGATGACGACCTCGTCGCCCGGTTCGAGGACCGTGGGCGCAAAGCTCTTGGCGACCAGGTTGAGCGACTCGCTCGTGTTGCGGGTGAAGACGACCTCATTGGCCTGGGGGGCGCCGATGACGTCGGCGATCTGCTGGCGCACCTTCGCGATGGCCTCGGTGGCCTCGACGGACAGCGAGTACAGGCCGCGCAGGGGGTTGGCGTTCATGCGCTGGTAGAAGTCACGCTCGGCGTCGAGCACGCAGGCGGGGCGCTGCGCGGTGGCCGCGCTATCGAGGAAGGCGATCTCGGGGTGCTGCTGGAACAGCGGGAACTGCGCCTTGTAGGGATTGGTCTCGATGTCGACGGTAGGCCAGCCGCGCGAGGCCTCGTCGCTGGCGTCGAGTTCCATGGGCTCGGGGGCAGTACAGGTATCGCATTTAACGTGCTCGGTGTCGATCATGCGAGCTCCTCCTCAAAGTTATCGATCAAGTTGTTGCCCAGGCGGACGACGGCGGCGCGGGTGCGCTCATCGGTGGCGGAAAGCGCAGCGTCCTCCAGCTTGGCGCGGATGAACAGGTCCTCGGCGGCGTTTTGGTCAAGGCCGCGGCAGGCGAGGTAGAACAGCTGCTCGTCGCGGACGTGGCCGATGGTGGCGCCGTGGTTGCCAGCGACGTCGTCCTCGTCGCAGAGGATGACGGGGACGGTTTTGTTGTCGACGCCCTTGTTGGCGAGCAGCACGGTCTCGCGCTCGGTGCCGGTTGCGCCCTTGCAGCCGTGCACGAGGTCGATGGTGCCGCGGTAGACCTTCTTGGACGTGCCAGTCAGCACGCCGTTGGCGTCGATCTCGCACTCGGTCTTACGACCGCGGTGGCGCAGCTCGTAGTTAAAGTCGCGCACCTGTTCGCGGGCACCTAGGTAATCGGTATCGATGGTCACCTTGGCGGTGTCGCCCAGCAGATCGCCGGCGAGGCCGGTGGCGCTGGCACCGGCACCCAGGACGGTGTGCTGCACGTTGACGCGCGCGCCCTCGTCCAGGAACAGGCCGGTGTCGTCGAGTGCGATCCAGCTATCGTCGAGCGTCTGCGTGCAGGCCACGTTGACGGTGGCGTACTCGTGGGCGCACACGCGCAGCACGGATCCCACGACGCCCTCGCCGGCAACGGGGGAGTCCAGGGCGATTTGCAGGTCGAGCGTCGACTGGGGACGGACGACGACGTCGATGGCGGCGATGGCCGCGGCGGCATCGACACCGCTCACACGCACGGTAACCGTGGCGTGCTTGTATGCGGGCACATCGATGACGACGCGCTTGGTGGCGTGGTCGGCCAGGTAGGTGTAGGCAGCCTCGCCCATGCCAGTCTCGAAGGCCTCAGCGGGGGAGAGCTCCTCCTCCAGCTGGATGGCACCGGCCTGGTAGACGGAGGTGGCGGGCACGTCGAGCTCGGTCTCGGGCGTGATGCGGGCGCGGTCGGCGGCATCGCCGGGCGCGGAGGCGCGGCGCTCGGGGAAGCGCTCGGCCATGGCGTCCATGGCGGCGTCGAACGCGTCTGCCATGCCGGTAAACTGCTCGTCCAAGCCCTCGACCTCAACGGCCCCGGTGGGAGCGGCGGCAAGCTCGTCAGAGAGCTCGAGCTTGGTCTGGTTCATCTTCAGCCAGCCCCATGTGGCAGCCGGCATCGCATTGACCTGCTCAAGGGTGGTAGCAGCGGTGTTCGTGGTCTGTTTCATTATCCGATCGCTCCTTCCATCTCGAGCTTGATCAGGTTGTTCATCTCGACGGCGTACTCCAGCGGCAGCTCCTTGGAGACCGGGTTGGCAAAGCCGTTGACGATCATGGTACGGGCCTCTTCCTCCGAGATACCGCGGCTCATCAGGTAGAACACCTTATCGTCGCCGATGCGGCCGATGGTGGCCTCGTGGCCGATGTCGACGTTCTTGGCGCGGATGTCCATGGCCGGAATAGTATCGGAGCGGCTCTGGTCGTCGAGCATCAGCGACTGGCAGCTCACGGTTGCCTTGGAGCCCTCAGCCTTGGGTGTCGCCACGATAGAGCTGCGGAACGTCTGGATGCCGCCGCTCTTGGAGATGCCCTTGGTCTCGACAGTTGCCGAGGTCTCGGGCGCGTTGAGCACGACCTTGCAGCCGGTATCGAGGTTCTGGCCGGCGCCGGCAAAGGTGATGCCGGTAAAGCTCGAGCGAGCGCGGCGGCCGTTGAGCACGCTCATGGGGTAGAGGTAGCCCACGTGGCTGCCGAAGGAGCCACTGATCCACTCGATGTCGCCGTCCTCGTCCACGCGCGCACGCTTGGTGTTGAGGTTGTACATGTTCTTGGACCAGTTCTCGATGGTCGAGTAGCGCAGGTGCGCACGCTTGCCCACAAAGAGCTCGACAGCACCGGCGTGGAGGTTGGCCACGTTGTACTTGGGCGCGGAGCAGCCCTCGATAAAGTGCAGGTCGGCGTCGTCTTCGACGATGATGAGCGTGTGCTCAAACTGGCCGGCGCCCTTGGCGTTGAGGCGGAAGTAGCTCTGCAGCGGGAAATCGAGCTTGGTGCCCTTGGGCACGTAGACAAACGAGCCGCCCGACCACACGGCGCCGTGCAGGGCCGCAAACTTGTGGTCGGTGGGCGGGATGAGCGTCATAAACTTCTCGTGAATGAGCGGCTCCCACTGCGGGTCGTGCAGGGCCTCCTCGATGCCGGAGTAGACGATGCCCATCTTGGACGCGGTGTCCTGCATGTTGTGGTAGACGAGCTCGGAGTCGTACTGCGCGCCGACGCCCGCCAAGTAGCTGCGCTCGGCCTCGGGGATGCCCAAGCGCTCAAAGGTGCTCTTGATGTCGTCGGGCACCGACTCCCAGTCGTGCTTTTGGTCGGTGTTGGGCTTGACGTAGGTGACGATGTTGTCCATGTCCAGGCCCTCGATGGAGGGGCCCCACGTCGGGTCGGGAAAACGATTGAAGATCTCGAGGGACTTGGGGCGCAGGTCGAGCATCCACTGCGGCTCGTCCTTCTTGGCGCTGATCTCGCGCACGATGTCGGGCGTGATGCCGGCGTCGAGGCGCTCGAATCCCTCCTCGCCATAGGTGAAGTCGTAGAGGCTGCGGTCGATGTCCGCGACCTCGGTGCGGTTCTTGGTCATTGCGTCGCCCCTTTACGCCTGCTGCTCGGCAACGGCGGACTCGGCCTGGGCGCGCTGCTCGGCGGCCTCGCGCTCGAAGGTCTCAAAGCCGTTCTTGTCGATCCAGGGGATCAGCGAGGCGTCGTCCTCGCGTACGATGTGGCCCTTGACCATAACGTGGACGCGGTCGACATCCAGGTGCTCCAGGATACGCGTGTTGTGCGTGATGATGAGCATGGAGCCGTCGCAGCTCTTGCGGTAGGCGTCCATGCCGTGGCTGACGGTGGAAAGGGCGTCGACGTCCAGGCCGGAGTCGGTTTCGTCCAGGATGGCGAGCTTGGGCTGCAGCAGCAGAAGCTGGAGCATCTCGACCTTCTTTTTCTCGCCGCCCGAGAAGCCCACGCCCAGCTCACGGTTGAGGTAGGCGGTGTCCATGTTGAGCTCGGCCGCGAGCTCCTTGACGCGACGGCGGAACTCCTTGCCCTTCATCTCCAGGCCGGGGCGGCCAGCGATGCTGGCACGCAAAAAGCTCGACAGCGGCACGCCCGGGATCTCGACCGGGGCCTGGAAGCTCAGAAACAGGCCGGCGCGCGAACGCTTGTCGGTGGTGAGCTCGGTGATGTCCTGGCCGTCAAAGACGATGCGGCCGTCGTTGACGGTATAGACGGAGTCGCCCATGACCAGGTGGCCGAGGGTGGACTTGCCGGCGCCGTTGGGGCCCATCAGCACGTGGGTCTCACCGGCGGCGACGTTGAGGTTGACATTGTGGAGGATGGTCTTCTCGTCCACGGAGGCGGTGAGACCATCGATGGAAAGCAGCGGATTTGCGCTCATGCTGTCCCTCTCTGTATATGGTGTACTCATAGGTGTACTAAACCCTAGGAATCTTCTCGGAATAAAGTTACTATGGGTTCGGCGTTAGTCAAGGGAAAACCCGACTAATCCACTCGACTTTTCTAGATGTGGGACAAAATAACAAGGTTTGTTTGTCCCACTTACTTAAGATTTGGGACAAACAAACCTTGTTATTTTGTCCCAGATGCGATGGGAGGGTAGGTATGCTCATTTCTTCCAAGGGCCGCTATGCCCTCCGGCTGATGATCTATATCGCGGCGCTGGGCGACGCCGAGGGCAAGATTGCCTTGCGCGAGGTTGCCGACCGTGAGCATATCTCACAAAAGTATTTGGAGCAGCTGGTTCGTCCGCTTATGAAGGCGGGCCTGCTTAAGAGCGTGCGCGGCAAGGGCGGCGGCTACATGATGGCCAAGGATCCAGCCGAGGTGCGTGCCGGCGACATCCTGCGCGCCGTCGAGGGCAGCACGGCGCCCGTGGCGTGCGACGGCATCGACAACAGCTGCACCCGCAGCGATTTGTGCTCGACCGTCAAGTTCTGGCGCGGCCTGGACGACGTGATCGAAAAGTACGTCGACGGCGTGACGTTGGCCGACCTGGCCGCCGTCCCCGAAATCAACTTTGACATTAAGCTGTAGGGGTGCAAATGGCATCTCTCGACAAGGTGTACAAGCAAATCGAAGTTTTTGCTCGGGAATGTGACGCCGAGAAGGTCGTGTTGTTTGGTTCTCGTGCTCGAGGCGACAACTTGCCCAAGAGCGATATTGACATCGCCGTAGCAGGTTGCCGGGATTTCGGCCGTTTCTCATATTTGATCGAGGAACATCTTGATACTCTTTTAGATGTAGATGTCGTCAATCTCGACGAGTCCCTATCGCAGCAATTGCTCGATGAGATTGCCAAGGATGGTGTGATTCTGTATGAAAAAATATGAGAACTTTGTTAGCGCCTTGGCGAATCTTGAGGATGCGCCCAACCAGGATCTCAACAATGATTTTGTTCAGAGTGGATTGATTAATAAGTTCAATCTTCAATTTGAACTGAGCTGGAAGCTCCTTAAGCGTCTGCTCGAGTATGAGGGCGCCACGCTTGCCGCGTCGGGGTCTCCTCGTGCCATCTTGAAGGAGTCCTACCGATTCTACGACTTTATTGATGAGGCAGCCTGGCTGGATATGCTCAGAGACCGCAATACGAACGTCCATATCTACGACAACAAGCTCGCTCAAGATTTGATTCAGCGCATCTTGAACGTCTATATTCCCGCTTTCTGTCAGTTGAGAGACGGGCTGACGAAACGTTACGGCGAGCTTCTGTTGGCGCCCGACGACCAGTTTGTCTAATTCCTTAAGATTTCGCGGAGGGTTGTTGCCGTTTACCGAGGGGTTGTTGTGCAACAACGGGCGAGCTGCAATACTTATTTCTATCTTTGCAAACTGCACTTTAACTATACCAATGCAGGGAGGATCTTATGCAGCCCAAGCATTCTGCTATTGTCGCGGGCCTGACGCTGGCGCTTTCGTTTGGCGCCGTTTCCGCGCCGGCACCCGCCGCTGCCGAGGAGCCCACGCCGGGCGTTGCCTCGGATGCCACCGATATCGATAAGGGTCTCTACACCCAGCAGTCCTTCTCGGGCGTGCTGAGGTCGGTCCAGGGCGTTTCGTTTGTCAACGTGACTCCCGAGATGAAGTACTTTACCAAGTACGAGAGCCATGGTAACTACAACCAGGGATTTTCGTATGGTGACGGCTATAACGCACTGGGTTACTATCAGTTTGATCGCCGCTGGTCGCTCATTCCGTTTATGAAGCAGGTTTACAACTACGATTCTGCCAAGTACGGCATGCTCAAGGATGCGATTGATCGCGGCAGCGAGATTTCCAACGCGAGCAATGCCATGTACGAGAACGGCCAGCTCACCGAGTTGGGCCGTATTGCGCAGGAGGCCTTCCAGGGCGCTTATAACACCGACCCTGCTGAGTTTTCGGCTCTGCAGGATGCCTATGCGTACAACTCGTACTATGCGGTGACCGAGGCGTGGCTCAAGAGCGGCCTGGGCATTGATATTTCGGGCCGCGCCGATTGCGTCAAGGGCATGGTGTGGAGCATTACCAACATGTGCGGCACCGGTGGCTGCAGGGATTTTTTCCGCTGGGCGAATCTTTCCAACGATATGTCCGACCGCGAGTTTGTGACGGCGCTCTCCAATAGCGTGGTCAACAATGTTGCCACCAAGTTTTCAAGTCAGCCCCAGTATCATGAGGGCTGGAAGAATCGTTATAAGAATGAGCTGAAGGACTGCTTGGTTTATATTGCCGAGGGCGAGGCCGCTGCCGCTGCGACGCCCGTGCAGCCCGAGCCTACACCGGCGCCCTCGCCGACACCTGATTCGAATGACGACTCGAGTGACGATGCCAACGATGACAGGATGGATGCGCCCTCGACCGATGCTGACGGTAATGGCTCTGCTGGTGGCACTACCAACGACGGCTCTACCTCGAACGGCTCCGATTCGAACGGCTCTGCTGCGGGCGATTCGCCTTCAAGCTCTGCCGGCAATACGGACAGCGACGCTTCTGGTTCGACCGACGCTGGCGCCTCTAACTCATCCACCGGCTCGAGCGATTCGTCCGCTGGCACCGGCTCTAATAACGGCTCTGGCTCTGACGCAACCCCTGATTCCGATGCTTCCGAGGACGATTCGAATAAGGCGCCGGACGCTCCCGTTGCTTCGCCGGACAAGAAGCCTTCTTTCTTCGAGCAGCTTGGTTCTACGCTGGGCTCTTCGCTGATGGCTGGCGTCAATAACGGCTCGGCCCAGAACAAGGACAACTCTGATCAGGCTTCCACGGAAAAGACCGAAGCCGCAAAGGGCGACTCCAAGGACAAGGCTTCCGAGAAGACCGAATCCGATAAGGGTTCTAGCTCTGAGGAGAAGGACGACAAATCCGCTCAGAAGAAGGACAAGAGCAAAACCGAGGGCGAAAAGAAAAAGACCGAGGGCGAAAAGAAACAGTCCGAAGACGACGACAAGAGCGGTGCTGACAACCAGAATCAGGAGCAAAATGACTCCAAAACGGTGACCACCACGACCACGACGACTACAACTACCAAGTCCTCGGGTGGCAACATGCCCAAGACGGGCGATCTGATTGTGATGGCGAGCCTTGCCAGTGCAAGCTTGGCCACGCTGGGCGCTACGTCTATCGTAAGTGGTAAGCATAAGCTCGATCAGCAGAAGAAGGCTTCTGGGGAGGACGGCTCGGAGGAGTAGCCTCTTGGTTGCTAGATAACTAAAGAGTTGGGACGGGGTCCGGTGCGAATGCATCGGGCCCCGTTTTGTTGTGCAACGATTAGTTATGCCCCCTCACACCTCTTGTTGCTACCGTTGCCCGATATGTTCGCGCGGCGTCGTCGGTACGCGCGAGGCGGTCATTACAATTGGCATCGTGCAGCGATTTAGGGGGAACGTTTTGGTGTCTGAACAGGCAAATGTTGATTGTGCTGCTGGCTTTGGCGTGCGCTTGATCGGCTGTGCCGACGATGCGGTTTTGCCCATTGGCATGCACGACTATGCGGAGGCCCTTGGTTGCTGCATGCTGGTTGACAAGACCATGTTTATTGCCGATGTGTTGGACTGCGACGCGTCCGTTGTGGTGTGCTGTCGACCCGAGGGTTTTGGCAAGAGCATGAACTTGTCGATGCTCAGGGCTTTTCTGGAGCGTCCAGCGGTCGGTCGCTCTGGTCAGCGTTTGTTTGCCGATGCTCAGATTTGGGATGCGAACGGCGGGCGCTATCGGGATGAGTATGCTTGCTATCCGGTGATATCGCTGGATTTTTCTGGCGCTGCGAGGCGTGGCGCCGCTATTGCCGACGTCGTGCGCGATGCTCTTTCGGACGAGTGCGCCCGCCTGCTGGCGCTTTTGGAGGCTCCGGATTTAGCTCGAGACAAGGTGCGTCACATCGAACGTGTTGCGCGTGGCGCGGCGAGCGAGGACGAGGTCGCCTCGGTGCTTGGCGTGCTCATTGAGCTGCTGGAGATGGCCTGCGATGAGCAGGTTGTATTGCTCGTTGATGGGTACGACGCGGCGTGGTTGGGCCGTGCGAGCGCGAGGGTCGCTTCCGGCGCCGATCCGGCAGGGATATTTGATCGCGTGCTTTTCGAGGTCATTGCCACTGCGCGCGATTCGTTGCGGCTGACGTGTCTGATGGGGGAATGTCCCGGCCCTGCCGAAGCGGCGCTTTCTTTGCATGGCTGCTCGTATTGTCTGACGACGCCGCTTTCGACCTGGTGTGACCGTTGTTTCGGCTTTTCGGATGCCGAGGTCCAGGCTCTGTTGAATCATGCTGGGCGCGAGGAATACCTGGAGGATGCGCGTGAATGGCTCGAGGGATATCGGTTTGGCAGGGCCTATTGCTCGAGTCCGGCGCGCGTGATCGGTTTTCTGGACCGAGGCTGCACGGCGCCTGTGCGCGCCGATCTGTATGGGTATGCGGATTGCCTGAGTAGGGTAGTTGCCGGGTGGAATCTCGACCGCCTTTCGGTCTTGTTTGATTTGCTCGAGGCCCATGGGTGCGCTGAGGTCCCGCTTTGTTTGGGCACTGCAGAGCCTGATTTCTCGCCTGACGATGGCATGTGGACAGCGCTGTATCTGTCCGGTTTTCTCACGACGGATATGACTGAGGAGCCAGAGCATGGCGATCGCCTCCGTGCTTTGCGATTGCCCAATAACGAGCTTCGCCAGGCCTTGCGTCTAGTGATTATTGAGTGGTTTGAGTGCGCTGCCGAAGACATTCGAGACGTCGATGCGTTTCGCGACGGGCTGTGCCGTGGGAACGAGGATACCGTGAGGCGGGCGCTAAGCCGCATCCTGGGGGATGCTGGAATCGGTGAGACCGACCCAGATAAGCCGCTGCCATATCATCTGCTCTTGCAGGGGCTCTGCTTTGGCTTGCCGGGTTATGCCAATCCTGCCTCGAGGCGAAAGTGTGG
>CABUVH010000060.1 GCA_902494935.1 uncultured Collinsella sp. | reverse complement strand
GTCGATCCGGCGCTTCGCGCCCGCGTGCTCGATTACCTGGGTATGCTGCACATTCGCTCGGTCGACCTGATTGGCCCGACGCTTGCCGTGCTGTCGTCGCTTATCGGTGTGCCGCCCAAGGGCGTTGCGGGCGTGATTCACAAGACCGATGATCGCTATTTCCATCGTATCGAGGCCATGGAGTATTTCGTTGAGCACGATGACGGTCGTGGTTGTGACGATCTGTCGGGTGCTGATATCGTGCTGCTGGGTGTGTCGCGTACATCCAAGACGCCGCTGTCGATGTATTTAGCCTATCAGGGCTACAAGGTCGCCAATGTCCCACTGGCGCATGGCATGGAGCCGCCTAAGTCGATTTACGAGGTCGACCCGATGCGCCTGTTCGGCCTGATTTCGACCGTCGATGTGATTTCCGAAATTCGCGATAGCCGTTTGGGCGATGACTACGCTCGTGCCGTTGCCGGCTCCTATGCCGAGCCTGAGAGCGTGCGCAGCGAGCTTGATGAAGCCCGCGCGCTCATGAAACGCTTGGGCTGCTTTGTAGTGCGTACCGACGGCAAAGCCATCGAGGAAAGCGCTGCCGAGATCATTAGCCACTTGGAGGAAATCCAAGAAGCCCGCGCCCGCCGCGCCGCCCGTCGAGCCCAACAAAGCTAGCTTATTGGGGTGGCTAAAAATGCCCCATCTAAAATAACTAACTAAAAAGAATGCACGATAACGGTAAAGCGATTTAGCAAGAAACTTGCATCTGACCTGCATTTCTCTTGCAGTGGTATCTTCATAAGGTAACCACCTTTATCTACCGTTTACCGCCAGTTTTAGCACGTTTACCAAACCGCGCACCCTCTGCTCAAGCCTGCCCAAAACGCGCCGTATAGTTCCCTCACGGCCCGCATCCGGTGGGTCGATTCGTTACCACGGTCGTGCGCGTTAGTGCATGGAAGGGGAAGTATCGTGAGCGATTGCAAGAGGGTTTACCGTTTTGGAACCGACGCCCAGGGCACCTGTGTCACTGAGGGCGACAAGTCCATGAACTTCGTGCTTGGCGGCAAGGGCGCAAACCTTGCCGAGATGAGCCGCATCGGCCTGCCGGTTCCCGGTGGCTTTACCATTACCTGCCAGACTTGCGTCGAGTACTCCGGTGCCGGCAACGTGTGGCCCGGGGGCGCACTCGATGAGATCGTTGCTGCCGAGGCGGACCTCGAGGCCCGCTGCGGCAAGAAGCTCGGCGACGCCTCCGACCCGCTGCTCGTGTCGGTTCGCTCGGGCGCTCCGTTCTCCATGCCCGGTATGATGGACACGGTCCTCAACTTGGGCCTCAATGACGATTCCGTCCAGGGCCTCATCGCGCAGACGCAGAACCCGCGTTTTGCCTGGGATAGCTACCGCCGCTTTATCCAGATGTTTTCCAATGTCGTCATGGGCGTTGACGCCGACCTGTTCGAAAACGCCCTGACCCGGGCCCGCCTGGTCGCTGGCGTTCGCGTCGATTCCGAGCTTTCGGCCGAGGACCTTCAGGAGCTTGTCGAGACCTTCAAGGGCATCTTCTCTGATAACGTCGATGCCTCCCTGTATCCCGAGCTCGAGGTCGCCGATGGCAAGCCCGTTTTCCCGCACGATCCGGAGCTTCAGCTACGCCTTGCAATCCAGGCCGTCTTTGGCAGCTGGATGAACGAGCGTGCCTGCATCTACCGCAAGCAGCATGGCATTTCCGACGACCTCGGCACCGCCGTCAACGTGCAGGCCATGGCCTTTGGCAACAAGGGCGAGACCTCTGCGACGGGCGTCGCCTTTACGCGTAATCCGGCCGACGGCACCAAGGAGTTCTACGGTGACTTTTTGGTTAATGCCCAGGGCGAGGACGTCGTCGCCGGTATCCGCAACACCGAGCCCATCGCCGACCTCAAGACCACCCCGGGCCTCGAGTCCGCAGGTGAGGAGCTCGAGCGCGTGTTCCTGACGCTCGAGGATCATTACCGCGATATGTGCGATATCGAGTTCACCATTGAGCAGGGCAAGCTCTGGATGCTCCAGACCCGCGTGGGCAAGCGCACCGCCACCGCCGCCCTGCGCATCGCCATCGAAATGGTCGAGGAAGGCCTGATCACCCGCGAGGAGGCCGTGAGCCGCATCGATCCCGCGCAGCTCGACCAGCTCCTGCACCCGCAGCTCGACGCCTCCAAGAAGTATGAGGCTCTGGCCAGCGGTCTTAATGCCAGCCCTGGTGCCGCCGTGGGCGAGGTCGTGTTCTCGAGTGACGACGCCGTCGCACGCGCCAACGAGGGTCACAAGGTTATCCTGGTCCGCTGGGAGACCAACCCCGACGACCTGAAAGGCATGGTCGCCGCCGAAGGTATCCTTACCAGCCACGGTGGCAAGACGAGCCATGCCGCCGTTATCGCCCGCGGTATGGGCACGCCTTGCGTCTGCGGCGTTGAGCGCTTCCACATCGACGCCGCCGAGAAGGTCGTGCGCATCGAGGGCAGCGACCGCGTGCTGCACGAAGGCGACGTTATCTCCATCGACGGTACCCAGGGTATCGTCGTCGACGGTCCCGTCGACCTGGTCTCCGCCGAGCTCACCGGCGACCTGGACACCATCCTGTCCTGGGCCGACGAGATTCGCCTGGTCGAGACCAGCGGCCATGCCAACCATGTGCGTGTCAACGCCGACAATCCCGAGGATGCCATGCTCGCCCTCGAGTTTGGCGCCGAGGCTATTGGCCTGTGCCGCACCGAGCACATGTTCCTGGGCGACCGCAAGAACATCATCCAGAGCTTTATCCTGTCTGACGATGAGGCCGTGAAGCAGCAGGCCCTGGCCGACCTGCTCAAGGTTCAGACCGAGGACTTCCTGGCGATGTTCAAGACCATGTCCGGTCGCGATGTGGTCGTCCGCCTGCTCGATCCGCCGCTTCATGAGTTCCTGGATAATCCTCGCGAGCTCGAGGTCGCCATCACCAAGAAGGAAGCCGCTGACGCCAGCGAGGAAGAGCTTGCCGTCCTGCGCGCCCGCCTGCGTCGTATCGACGGCATGGTCGAGTCCAACCCGATGCTCGGCCTGCGTGGTGTGCGCCTGTCCGTCGTCTTTAGCGATCTGCCGCTCATGCAGGTCCGCGCCGTCGCCACGGCCACTGCCCGCCTTATCAAGGAGGGCGTCGACCCGCATCCCGAGATCATGGTTCCGCTCGTTTCCATCACGGCTGAGCATGTCCAGACCCGCGAGGTTATCGAGCGCGTGATCGCCGAGGTATCCGCCGAGGAGGGCGTCGAGCTCAACATTCCCGTGGGCACGATGCTCGAGCTGCCGCGCGCCTGCATGGTCGCTGACGAGATCGCCCATCACGCAGACTTCTTCTGCTTTGGCACCAACGACCTCACGCAGACGACCTTCGGTTTCTCGCGTGACGACGCCGAGGCCAAGTTCATCCCGCTGTACATGCATAAGAAGATCTTGAAGGACAATCCCTTCGAGACCATTGACACGGCAGTACTCGAACTGGTGCGCATGGCTGTCGAGAAGGGCCGCGCCACCAACCCTGATATGCACTTTGGCGTGTGCGGCGAGCACGGCGGCGACCCCAAGTCCATCAAGGGCCTGTTTAACGTGGCCGATGTGGACTATGTGTCCTGCTCGCCCTACCGCGTGCCCCTCGCACGCCTGGCTGCCGCCCAGGCCAAGCTCGAGGCCAAGCGTTCCGCCTAACGTTTTGGGTTTAGACGCCTAGCGTAGCCCCCTTCATGCCGCCCGCCTCATTCGTGAGGCGGGCGGTTATCATGTGCGGGTTTTGTCTTTTTGTCTGCGTAAAAAATTGTTCTTGCAGCAGAAACCCGCGCGTGTATACTCGAATACGTTTGTTCAACTACGTGCCGGCCATGGTGGTACGGCACCTCTAGAAGAGTAAGGAATTGCACATGGATTACATCCGCGCAATCGAGCGTCAGCAGATCCGCGAGGACATTCCTCAGGTTCGCGTCGCCGACAACGTCAAGGTTCACTACCGCATTAAGGAAGGCGACCGCGAGCGCATCCAGGTCTTCCAGGGCGACGTCATCCGCATGGCCGGCGCCGGTGCCCGCGAGACCTTCACCGTCCGCAAGATGTCCTTCGGTGTCGGTGTTGAGCGTACCTTCCCGCTTCACAGCCCCAAGATCGCCAAGCTCGAGGTCGTTCGTCATGGTCGCGTCCGTCGCGCCAAGCTGTACTACCTCCGCGACAAGGTGGGCAAGGCTGCTCGCATCCCCGAGAAGCGCTAAGAAGATCGCAGCGTCTGTCCACTCGTTTGGACGTAAGGGTCACCTTCGGGTGGCCCTTCTTTTTATCTGATTTGCATGCAAGGAGGGCCTGGTATGGCCAATATGACGAGCTCGGTTTCGGCATCGCAAGTTGCCGGCGAGCTGGCGAGCGCTACGTTTGAGGAGATTCCCGCCCTCGTGGAGCATTATCGCGAGGACCCGCGCCAGCAGGTGATCAAGGCTTGTGAACGCGCCCTCAAACGCCATGCCAAGGAACTTTCCGAGCGCGAGCGCGTCAACGGCATGTATGAGTTGATGCATGAGCTTGGCGGCGATGGGGTAGTCGTTGGTGTCGACGAGGTGGGTCGCGGATCGGTGGCCGGTCCTTTGACGGTGTGCGCCGTCTGTCTTCCTATGGAGCCGCGCGTCTGGGGTATCAACGATTCCAAAAAGCTCACGCCCGCGCGCCGCGAGTTGCTCTCTGTGAAGATTGCCGAGGTGGCGACGGCGATTGGTTTTTGCCATATCGCGCCGAAGGATATCGATGAGATGGGCATGGCCCGCGCCATCCGCGCTGCCGTCGCGGGCGCCGTGGCCGATACGGGGCTCGAGCCCGATTGCGTGCTTATGGACGGTAACCCCTTGGGCGCCGTTCCCAACGAGCGCGACGTGGTCAAGGGCGATGCCAAAATCGCCTGTATCGCCGCGGCGTCCATCATGGCTAAGGTGACGCGTGACGAGATGATGGTCGAGTACGATGCCGAGTATCCCGAGTACCATCTGGCGGAGTCGAAGGGCTATGCGAGCCCCGAGCATATCGAGGCCATTCGCAAACATGGACTTTGTCCGCTGCACCGCGTGAGCTTTTGCGGAAACTTTCTGCAGACTGAGCGTCTTTTCTAGTTCAATTGTGGAGACAGGGACCTCTGTGGTTTTATAAACCTGCTGGTAGCGGGCCGTATGCAACACCATTGCTGCGTACGGCCCGTTTTTTGACGGCATTTGGTCAGCTTTTGGTTTGCTTCCGGTACTTACCCGCATGAAAGGTGCCCTCATCATCGGGGCAATGCAGTGTGCGGGAAAGGAGACCCCATGAGTGCCGCAAGCAAAAAGAGCAAGACGCAGCAGCTCAAGGAGCGTTGGGAAAACGGCGAGCTCGACTGCGGGGCGATGACGCCCAAGTTTATCAAGGGACTCAGTCCCCGCGAGCTGGGTATGCTGGGCGAGCTGATCACCATCGACTACTTTAACGAGCGCGGCTACACCTTGCTGGAGCAGGGTTATCGTTGCACCGAGGGCGAGGCTGATCTGGTGCTGCTCGATGAGCTCGACGATGTCGTGGTGATGGCCGAGGTCAAGACCAGACGCGTTTCGCTGGATTGCAGCACGCGGGTCTTTCCCGAGGAGGCCGTGGACGCCCAAAAGCAACGCCGCTACCGCCGCATCGCAAGCTGCTATCTTATGGAGCATTATCCGCTCAAGGCGATTCGCTTCGATGCCGTGGGTGTCACCATTCGCGGCGGGCATATCGCCGAGATCGAGCACCAGTACAACGCGTTCGATTGGCAGGTGTCGTGATGGCGTTCGAGACGTTTGCCGTTCACGCGGCCTGCATCCGCGGCGTCGAGGCGATTCCCGTCACGGTCGAGGTCTCGCTTGCCGGCGGCGTTCCGGGCATCCAGATGCTCGGCATACCGAGTATGGAGGTGATGGAGTCGCGCGGTCGTATTCGCTGCGCGATGCGCTCCGCCGGGTTCGAGATCCCGCGCTCGGGCATTACGGTCAACCTGGCGCCCGGCGATATTCGCAAGACCGGTAGCGGCTTTGATCTGCCCATCGCCATCGCGGTTCTAGCGGCCGATGGTCAGATTCCCCGCGACAACCTCGCTCGCTGCCTTATCGCAGGTGAGCTTGGTCTGGACGGTACGGTGCTTCCCGTCAAGGGCGAGGTGGCGTTTCAGCTATTGGCTCGCGACATGGGGCTGTCTTTTATCGCCGGCAGGTCCGACCAGCATGTGCCACTCGCGGGCGTAGATTGCGGCTTTATCGACCATCTGTCTCAGCTTGCTCACGGCATGGGCGATGCCGCACGGCACTACTTGGATTCCGAGGGTGTCGAGGCGACCTTTGAGCCCGAGCTCGACTATGCAGACGTGCTGGGGCAGGAAGTCGCTAAACGCGGCATGGCGCTTGCGGCGGCAGGAGAACTCGGCTTGCTCATGATCGGGTCTCCGGGATCGGGCAAGACGATGCTCGCACGCCGTATGACCGGCATCCTGCCCGAGCTTTCCGTTGAGGATCAGCAGGAGGCACTGTGCATCCATTCGGTTTTGGGTGAGAACATTGATGGCTTGTTGGCGGGGCACCGCCCCTTCCGCAGTCCCCACCACAGTATTTCGACCGCAGGCCTTATCGGCGGCGGGCGCCCGGTGCACCCGGGTGAGATCAGCCTTGCTCATGGCGGCGTGCTCTTTTTGGACGAGCTTGCCGAGTTTCCCACTGGCGTGCTGCAGACGCTGCGTCAGCCCATCGAGCGCGGCTACGTGAGGATCGTACGCGTCGACGGGGCTTTTACCTTCCCGTCGCGCTTTCAGCTGCTGGCTGCGAGCAATCCCTGCCCCTGCGGCTTTTTGGGCGATCGCGAGGTGCCGTGTCGCTGCTCGGCGGCGATGGTCGAGCGCTATCGGTCTAAACTGCGCGGTCCTTTGGCCGACCGTATCGACATGATGATCGATGTGACCCGTCCCGACCCTCAAGTGATTATCGAGGGTGCGGAGGGCATGTCGTCGGCCGAGTTACGTGACTACGTTGTGCGCGGTCGCGCCTTTCGCGCTTGGCGCGAATCCCGCATGGACGATGCGGATGCCGAGGCCGAGGATGACGAGACTCGGTCCATTGACGGCGTCGTTTCGACCTTTGAGCTCGATGATGCGGCGGAGAAGTGTGTGCTCGGCCTGTCGAAGCGCACGCATCTCACAGGGCGTGGCATCGTACGCCTTGTTCGCATTGCGCGCACGATCGCAGATGTCGCCGAGAGCGAGCAGGTGACGCAGGACCACGTGCTCGAGGCGGCGATGTACCAGGGAAGGAGGGACCAATGATGGCCGAGGGGACCTTTGAGCTGCATCCAGGTGATGCGTTGTATCCCGAGACCGTTTTGGAGCTTTCTGATGTACCTCAGACGCTCTATGTGCGCGGCAACCCCGAGGCGCTTTCGACGCCCGCGCTCTCCATCATCGGTGCGCGAAAGGCCTCGCCGTATGGTCTTGCCGTGGCAGAGCTTGCGGCGAAGGTGGCGGTTGAGGCGGGAGTGACGGTAGTTTCGGGCGGTGCGGTCGGTTGTGACCAGGCCTCGGGTTGGGCTGCGGTCAACGCCGGCGGCAAACACGTCGTGGTGCTGGGGACGGGCGCCGACGTGGTCTACCCGCGTTCGAGCGCGGGGCTTATTACGCGCACGCTCGATACGGGCGGCGCGGTCGTGTCGATCTCTCCGTGGGGCATGGGTCCGCGCAAGTTTGCCTTTCCGCGTCGCAATCGCGTGATCGCGGCCCTGTCGCAAGCCCTCTTTGTATCCGAGGCGGGTATGCCTTCCGGGACGTTTTCTACAGCCGAGGCTGCTATGGATTTGGGGCGCGAACTTCTTGCCGTGCCGGGGTCGATCCTATCGCCCGAGTCGCGTGGCACGAATTACCTCATTGCGAACGGTGCCTGCTGCATTGTCGACGAGGAGTCCATCGAGATGGCTATCTCTCGCATATACGGCACCCTGCGCTACTCGCGCCCCGATGCTCCCGGCATTGCCGACCTGAATCCAACACAGCAGACCGTGATGCATGCGCTCATCGCCTCTCCGCTCATGGTCGACGACATCGCGGCGCTCGTCTCACTCGATGCTGTCGGCGTACTCAAACTCTTGGGTTCGCTTGAACTCGAGGGCCTTATCGAGCGCATGATGGATGGAAGGTATGCGCCCTCCAAGTTTGCCCTTCACGCCCAGACGCCCTTCGGTCACAATGGAAAACGTGTCAATTAGAAAGGTGTTTGCAGATGCAGTTCGATCAGGTGACGGTTATCGGTGGCGGTCTGGCGGGTTCGGAATGCGCGATCCAGCTGGCAGACCGCGGGTTTGCCGTAAAGCTGTGCGAGATGCGCCCCCAGGTGAGCTCCCCGGCTCACCATACCGATCACCTGGCAGAGCTCGTCTGCTCCAATTCGTTTAAGTCGACCCGTCCGGATTCCGCGGCTGGTTTGCTGAAGGCCGAGCTTGAGCGCATGGGTTCAGTCCTGCTCGACTGCGCCCATCGCGCTGCTGTTCCCGCTGGTGGCGCCCTGGCGGTCGACCGTGTTACATTCTCCGAGCTCGTCGAGGCTGAGGTTGCCGCCCGCCCCAATATCGAGGTCGTTCACGGCGAGGTCACCCAGATCCCCGAGGGCCACGTGGTCATTGCCGCGGGCCCGCTGTGTTCACCGGCGCTGAGCGAAGAGGTCATGAAGCTCGTCGGTGGCGACGCCCTTGCGTTCTTCGATGCCGCGGCGCCGATCGTCGATGCCTCCACGCTCGATATGGACGTGCTGTTTTCGCAGTCGCGCTACGAGGAGCAGGGGAGCGGCGACTATCTCAACGCTCCGCTCAACAAGGAGGAGTACGAGGCCTTTATCGAGGCGCTCACCACGGCCGACCGCGTGGTGCTCAAGGACTTTGAGGGCGGCGATCTGTTCCAGGCCTGCCAGCCTGCCGAGGAGGTTGCGCGCACCGGCAAGGACGCCATTCGCTTTGGCGCCATGAAGCCCGTCGGCCTCACCGACCCGCGTACCGGACGTCGCCCTTGGGCGGCGATTCAGCTGCGTGCCGAGAACAAGGAGAAGACCGCCTATAACCTGGTGGGCTTCCAGACCAACCTGACCTTTGGCGAGCAGAAGCGCGTCTTCCATATGGTGCCGGGCCTGGAGAACGCTGAGTTCTTCCGCTACGGTGTCATGCACCGCAATACCTTTGTCGACGCCCCGCACGTGCTCGATGGCACCTTTGCCGTGCCCGGTACCGGCGTGCGCCTGGCCGGTCAGATCACCGGCACCGAGGGGTACATGGAAGCCGTGGCGACCGGTCTGCTCGCGGCGCTCAACACCTATGCAGAGGCTATCGGCGCCGATTCCGTCGAGTTGCCCCGCGTGGGCGCCCTGGGTGCGCTCGTGGGCTATGCGACCGATCCTGCCACCGTGGGCTATCAGCCCATGCATGTCAACTTTGGCCTGGTGCCGCCGCTCGAGGACGGTAAGCGCCGCAGCAAGCGCGACCGCTATCAGGCCTATGCGGACCGTGCGCTCGAGGCCCTCGATGCCTACTTGGCCACGCGTTCCGACTTGTTTGGAGGCGACCGGTCATAGCCTTTGACCTGTACGACACCGTCGACTCTTTTATCGCCTATATCGCACGCGTTGAGGGGCTTTCTCCCAACACGGTGACGGCCTATGGCTCGAGACTGGAGCGCTTTGCTGCCTGGTGCGAGCGCGAGGATATTGATGCTTTCGCTGCCGACGTGCGCACCATTCGTCGCTATCTTGCTGAGCTTTCGCGTGAGCAGGTGGCTCCCCGAACGCTTGCGGCGCACCTGTCGGCTATCCGATCTCTCTATCGCTGGATGGCTGCCGAGGGGATTGTCGAGGGCGATGCGGTCTCGGCGATCGCGTCGCCCAAGCTGCCGCGTGACCTGCCGGGCGTCCTTACGACCCAGCAGGTCGAGGCGCTGCTCAAGACGCCTGATACCTCAACACCCGCGGGACTGCGCGATGCGGCGATGCTCGAGTTGCTCTATGCCTCGGGTGCCCGCATCTCAGAGCTTGCGGCGCTCAATGTGGAATCCATCTCATGGTCCGAGCGCACGCTGCGCCTGTGGGGCAAGGGGAGCAAGGAGCGTATCGTCCCTCTGTATCGTCGTGCGCTCGATGTGACGCGTCTCTATATTGAAGAGGGGAGGCCGGAGTTGCTCGCTCGGGCAAAGCGCCGCGACCTCGCTACCGGGCCGCATCCGCTGCTTATATCGGCGCGCGGCAATCGCATGAGCGCCGCGATGCTCCGGCGGCGGTTCCATACGCTGGCGACGCTCGCCGGCATTCCGGCTGACATCGCCCCGCATGCGATGCGCCATACCTTTGCGACCGACTTGCTCGAGGGCGGTGCGGACCTGCGCTCGGTTCAAGAGCTGCTAGGTCATGCGAGCCTGTCCACGACGCAGATCTACACGCATCTCACACCCGATCGGCTTAAACGTGCCGTGGCTCAAGCCCATCCCCGCGGCGAATAGTGGCTGGGAC
>CABUVH010000059.1 GCA_902494935.1 uncultured Collinsella sp. | reverse complement strand
TAGAAAAGGAGCAGCCATGGCAGGCAAGCCGCAAACACTAGCTACGACCTCGGCATTCGAGATCTTGGGCCCCGTCATGGTCGGCCCCAGCTCATCGCACACCGCCGGCGCCCTGCGCTGCGCCCAAGTTGCTGCCAGCCTGCTGGAAGGCCGCATTACCAAGGTCACCTTTGGCCTGTGGAACTCCTTCGCCCACACCTACCGCGGCCACGGCACCGACCGTGCGCTCGTCGCGGGCATACTGGGCCTCGACACCGATGACGAGAACATCAAGCAGGCCTTCGACCTCGCACGCGAGCAGGGCCTCGAATATCACTTTGACATCAAGGGCGACGACGCCTCCATCCACCCCAATACCGTCGACATCGACATGGTCGACGACACGGGCGCCACGGCACAGGTCCGCGGCGAGAGCCTGGGCGGCGGCAAGATGCGCATCAGCCGCATTAACGGCGTCGGCGTCGACATCTCGGGCATGTATTCCACGCTCTTCGTGGCACACAAGGACGTCCCCGGTGTACTCGCCGCGCTCACCAACCTGCTCGCCTACGCCCACGTAAACATCGCTTTCTGCCGCACCTACCGCACCGAAGTGGGCGGCCAGGCCTACTCCGTCTTTGAGACCGACGGCGCGCCCGACGACACCGTCGTCCCCATGCTGCGCAAGCTCGACAATGTCGATTACGCGACCTTTATCGAGCTCCCCGGTTCTGCCTCGTCGCTCTCTCCCGGCGTCTCGGCCAAGGAAATCTTCGACGACGGTGAGCAGCTGCTCGATGCGTGCGAGGAACTGGGGCTCAGCATTGGCGCCGTCATGGCCGTTCGCGAGGCACGTCTGACCGGCGAGGCCCACGCCGTCGCCGCCATGCGCCGCGTGCTCGACGTCATGCGCGAGGAGACAACGGCCCCCATCGCCAATCCGCAGCGCTCGCTCGGCGGGCTTATCGGCGGCGAGGCCAAGCTCGTCGAAGCAACCCGCTGCAACGATTTGAGTGCAAGCCTGATGGGCACTGTCCAGACCGACGCCGTTGCCCGCGCCATGGCCGTGCTCGAGCGCTCAGCTACCATGGGCGTGATCGTCGCCGCCCCCACGGCAGGCTCCGCGGGTGTTGTGCCCGGCTGCGTGCTGGCGCTTGCCGATCACCTTCGGCTCGACGACGAGCAGGTCATGGACGCGCTCTACTGCGCAGCCGCCATCGGCCTCAACCTCACCACGAGTGCCTGCGTCGCCGGCGCCGAGGGCGGATGCCAGGCCGAGGTGGGAAGCGCCGCCGCCATGGCAGCCGCCGCGCTGGTGCAGATGCTCGGCGGCACGCCCGAGCAGGCGCTCGACGCCAGCTCCATCTCGCTGAGTAACCTGCTGGGCCTCGTTTGTGACCCCGTCGGTGGCCTCGTGGAGGTGCCCTGCCAAAACCGCAACGCCATCGGCGTGGCAGCGGCCTTTAGCTCGGCACAACTCGCCCTCGCAGGCATTAAGAGCCTGGTGCCGTTTGACCAGATGGCACATGTCATGCTCTCGGTGGGTCACGCGTTGCCGGCCACGCTGCGCGAGACGGCAAAGGGCGGCATCGCGCAGGCTCCGGCCGCACTTTCGGCCTGTGCAAAATGCGGTGTGTGCGGATAGCGACAAAGAACGACTCAAAGGTGGGACAAATGTCCCACCTCTTTTGAATGCCACCGTTTCCGTACCACAAACAGCAGGGCAATCGCTATAATGCAAGCCCAGTAAAAACACGATGAACCGCAAGGCGAAAATCGAAGGATATGCATACGATGTCGCAAAACGATCGAACTCAACTGATTCCCGATCCGCAGCAGCCGAGCAGGCACACCGGCGGCGTTCAGTCGCCGCGTCCTATCGCGCCGAGCCACGGTCAGCAGCGTAGTGCAGCAAACGCTTCCCAACGCCCGAACCAACAGCGACAGCAGCGTCAACAACGTCAGCAGCGCCAGGCAAACGGCAATGCGCCCAAGCAGCCCCACACGCACGCTCGAGGCGATCGTGGCCCCGCGCGCAAACCCGCCGAGAACAATAAGTCGGGCAAAAAGACGACGCTCTTTGTCGTCCTGGGTCTAATCGTCATTGTCTATATCGTAGGCGTCGTAGCATTTTCGCAGGTAGCCTACCCCAACACCACCATCGCCGGCGTCGACGTCTCGTTCTCCAACGCTTCGTCTGCCGCCACCAAGGTCAATTCGGCATGGAAGCACTATAAGCTCGCCGTGACAGGCGATGACTTTAGCTGGACCTATCAGCCCGAGTCCGATGAACCCATCGTCGATGGCGAAGCTGCCGCAAAAGAGATCATCAACCACAACGAAGCCTTTATTTGGCCGGTCCGCCTTGTGGAATCCTTAAGCGGCAAGACCAAAACAACCGCTACCTCCAACGAAGTCGATCTTGATCAAGACGTCGACCTGTCCATGCTCTCCGACACCTTTGACCAAAAGAAGTTTGAGAAGGATCTGGGCGCCGCCATCAACGAGTTTAACGAGGGCCGTTCGGGCACGTTCGAGGCCAATAGCTCCTATGACGAGCAGGCCGGCAAGTTTACCGTCGAGAAGGCGCGCTCCAACGAAAAACTCAACCGCGAGCATGTCATTAAGTATGCCGAGCTCGAGCTTGCCTCGCTGGCCGAGTCCGTAGATCTTTCCAAGCTCGGCAACGATGCCTATGAGCCGCTCAATGGAACGCTGACTGATGATCAGATTCAGGCCGCATGCGATGCCGCCAACAACTTCCTGGGCGTCAACGTGACCCTCAAGCTCAACGGCGAGGATGCCGGCAAGGTTGATGGCAGCTCCGTATTGCAGTGGATCAGCTTTGCCGATCCCGCCAACCCAGCGCTCGATACGTCGCAGATCAGCAACTGGGCAGCCGAACTCGCCAACGGCTTTAATACCGTGGGCTCCACTCGCTGGTGGACGCGCGCCGATGGCAAGCAGTGCGCCGTCGAAGGCGGCGACTTTGGTTGGTCCATCGACAGCAGCTCGCTCGCCAAGCAGGTCGAGGACGCCATTAACAACAAGCAGACCGGCGAAATCGAGATCAAGTACTCCCAGAAGGCCGACACCTTTACCGCAAGGGGAGAGCCCGACTGGAAGGCGTATATCGACGTCGACTTGTCCGAACAGCACGCGCGCTACTATGACGAGAGCGGAAATATCGTTTGGGAGGCCAACTTTATCTCGGGCAAGCCGGGCGAGGACGCCACGCCCGAGGGCGTCTGGCAGATCAACAGCAACGACGGCGGCAGCACCCTGATCGGAGCCAAGGACCCCGAGACCGGCAAGCCCAAATACGAGAGTCCGGTGAGCTACTGGATGCCGTTTGAGGGCAACATGATCGGCTTCCATGATGCCACCTGGCAAAACGACAAGAGCTTCGATAATGCCGAGTCGTACATGTGGTGCGGCAGCCACGGTTGCATCAACCTGCGCCTGGCAGACGCCAAGGCACTTCACGACTGCATCAAAGTCGGCCTGTGCGTGGTTGTCCACTCGTAGTGCAACGCGCGCATTCCTACAACGTGGAACCGCTGCGACCAATCTAACAGTTCCGAAAGAAACCGTCCTATGCGCCCGCCCCAACCGGTGGGCGCATATAATTATCGAGGTTCTTTCTATAAAGGAGACGCTATGCCGAATGTCCCCACCATTACCCCGGGCCCGGATGATACCGAGCACACGCCCGAAGGTGCCACCGAAACGATTCCTCTGATTACAAACGTGCATGCCGATAAGCAGAACGGACGCGCGAACGATGCGGCCGAGATTTCCGATGAAGAGGCATACGCCAAGCTCAAGGCAAAACGTGCCGAACATCGGCGCAAAAAGCTGATTCGACGCGGTATTGCCGCCGGCGTCGTGGGTGCCATCGCGCTCATTGCCATTGTCGCAACCCTGGTTATCAATGCGCAGCCACAGGGCGCTAGCGAGCCTGTGACCGACATGGTGACCGAGGGCACGTTTACCACAACGGTCGAGGCGAAAGGCCAGCTCAAACCCATTTCGTCCTCAGTGGTCTCCCCTTCTGTCGACGGCACGGTCGATTCGATCAACGTGCAGGCAGGCCAATCCGTCAACGAGGGCGACGTGCTTATGACTATTAAAAACGACGAGCTCGATCGCAACGTTGCCGAGGCGCAGCGTGCAGTTGCAGCCGCTCAGGAAGACCTCTCCAACGCGCAGAAAGCCGCAGCTGCCGCGCAGACCACCCCAACGACGGACGTCGATGGAGCTTCCGCAGCGGCTGGCATCTCCGCCGCATCGGCGGACACGAACGCTGTATCGGCCGCGCAGCGCAGCCTCGCATCGGCCCAGGCAAACCTCGATCAGGCGAACGCCAGGGCGGCCAGTCGTACGGTCACGGCCCCGAGCTCGGGCAGTATCGTGGAGCTCAACGCCAAGGTGGGCGCCACGGTAACAGGCGGCATGATCATGGGCGAAAGCGATACGAGCGGCGGCAAGCAGTGCATGCAGATCGCCGACCTATCTAAGATGAAGGTGACCGTGCAGGTGGGCGAAAAGGACATCGCCAAGATCGCCGTTGTGCAGAGCGCCAACGTCACGTATCCCGCGTTTCCCGATATCGTGAGCCAGGGCACCGTCACGGCTATCGCGTCGGTGGCAAACTCCGACGCCGCCAACGGTGGCGGCGGCAGCGTAACCTTTAACGTCGACATTCTCATCGAGGCGCCCGACGCGCGCCTGAAGCCGGGCATGACGGCCGAGATATCGGTGGTGACCGAGCAGCTCGACGACGTGGTGATGGTGCCGACGATGGCGCTCATGACCGAAGACGGCGAACACTATTACGTCAACGTGGCAACCGATGACGAGGGCAAGCAAACCCATCGCGTGAAGGTGACCGTCGTAACGCAAAACGACAACGAAGCCGCAGTCGGCAAGACACAGGTCAAGCGCGACGACCAGGGCAACGAGATCAACCCCAACGTGCCGGTTACCAAGCTGCGCGATGGCGACACCCTCGTCATGGATACCAGAGCGGACGCAACGGCTGACGGCGGCTACAGCGCGGATTCGGGCAGTATGTCTGCCGACGAGGGCATGTAATGCGTCCCGTTATCGACATCCGCAACGTGCACCGCATCTTTGAGAGCGAGGCAGGTTGCGCCCACATCCTGCACAACGTGAGCCTAGCGGTAGATCCCGGCGAGTTCGTCGCCATTACCGGCCCCTCGGGCTCGGGCAAATCAACGCTCATGAACATCCTAGGCTGCCTGGATAAGCCGACGGCGGGCGACTACTACCTGCAAGGGCTCAACGTGGCCGAGCTTGACGATGACGAGCTAACCGAAGTTCGTGCCCTGAGCATTGGCTTTGTCTTTCAGAGCTTCAACCTGCTGCCGCGCCTGTCGGTTATCGAAAACGTCATGCTGCCGCTGGCCTACACCAATGTGCCCCGTAGCCAGCGCGAAATGCGCGCCGTGCACGCGCTACAGGCCGTCACGCTGCCGGTCGACCACTGGGACCACCGCATATCAGAGCTCTCGGGCGGACAGATGCAGCGCGTCGCCATCGCGCGCGCTCTTGTCAATGACCCGCCCATCATCCTGGCCGATGAGCCGACGGGAAACCTGGACTCCACCACTGGGGCGCTTGTAATGGAGACCTTCCATAAGCTCCAGAAGCGCGGCAAAACCATCGTTCTTATCACACACGACCCCGGCATCGCCGCCGAGGCCGACCGTGCCGTGACCATACGCGACGGTCGCATTCACGACGGCGCGTATATTCCACATGCACCGCGGACCCTGCGCAGCGCCGTAGATAGCCTGCCCATGATTTCCGCCTCCGCCAACCCGCCGAAAGGAGCGATGGCATGAGCGCCCGCGATCTCATCCAGGAAGCCCTTCACTCGCTCGAGGCAAACAAGGGGCGCAGTCTGCTCACCATCCTGGGCATCGTCATTGGCATTGCTTCGGTTATCGCCATGACTTCGCTCATCGGCGGCATCCAAAACAGCCTGGTCAACAGTCTGGGCCTCAATGCGGCACGCATGGTGCAAATCTATTCGTCGCAAGAACTCACCGAGTCGGACATCGAGAAGCTTCAAAAACTGGTGCCGCAGATAGAGCAGATCGGAATTGTCGACAGCGCGTACACCGAGTACAAGACCGGCGATAAAAGCTATACCGTCATGGCGCAGGGCGTCGATAGCGACATGCTCGACGCGGTGGGGGCCGGCAAGCTCGTTGCGGGGCGTACCTATTCCCAGGCCGAGTCCCAATCAGGCTCGCGCGTGGCGCTCATCAGCCGCGGCGGCGCCGATCAGCTTTACGGCAACGAACAGGATGCGCTGGGGAAAACCATCAAGGTGTCCAACGGCGAGGTGCAGATTGTCGGCGTGATTGATGGCGGCAGCGACTCCATGGGCTCGCTCACGCTGTATATGCCACGCGAAACCATCTCCGGGCTGTTTGGCGACGAGAATCCTTCATTCCCCAGCGTGACGGCACTCGCCGCCGAGGGCACGGACATGGATGAGCTTTGTAAGACCATCGAGTCCAAGGTGCGCGCGATGAAGGGCATCGCGGAGGATGATGAGTACGACAGCGTATCGGCGACCTCCATGAAAAGCGCTATCGATGCACTCAACTCCTTTATGAGCGCGTTCTCGCTCATCATGGGTGCTGTCGCCAGCATCTCGCTGCTTGTCGGCGGTATCGGCATTATGAACATGATGCTCACCAACGTGACTGAGCGCATCCGCGAGATCGGCATCCGCCGCGCTCTGGGCGCCAGTCGTCGCGATATCACCGCGCAATTTTTGGCCGAATCCTCGGCGCTGTGCGTCACCGGCGGACTGTTGGGTGTCCTGATTGGCTATCTGCTGGCCTGGGGCCTCGCGATGTTTGCCTCCGGATCCGGGATTCTTGGCGAGCTCGGTGCCAGTGGGCAAATCACACCGAGTTTTTCAATCGCCACGGTGCTGCTGGCCTTCGCCGTCTCCGTTGGCATCGGCGTAATCTTTGGCTTCTACCCCGCTCGCCGCGCGGCAAAGCTCGACCCGGTGGAGTGCCTCCGCTACCAGTAAGCCACCACCAATAAGTTGCGGTGAATTAGGGACTGAATATGCTATCTAGCAGCAAAAACAGACACTATTTCACCGCAACTTATTGAAGGTCGGGAGGGCGCGCTAGGCGCGGCGAGCGCCTAGCGCGCGAACTCCCGTAAGAGCGCGTCTTCCACTTCCCGAAGCGAAAGGGCCCCGCCTCCCTCGGCGGGACGGGCGACCACGATACAGCGCGCTCCCACGTCGCGCGCGGAGGCGATCTTCTCGGCCGTGCCGCCTACGGTTCCCGAGTCCTTGGTCACAAGCCACTGGGCGCCCACCTGCCGAAGCATCGCCTCGTTGAGCTCGCGGGTGAAGGGCCCCTGCATGCCGATGACGTGCGACGGCGAAAACCCCGCGTCGATGCACTTCGTTATAGCACCGGGCAGCGGGAGCACACGCACGAAGAAGCGCTCCGCGAAATCGGCGACGCGCGTGTAGGGAGCAAGCTCCTTGCTCCCCGTCGTGAGAAGCGCGCGACCCGGGTTCTCGGAGAGAAAGCGCGCCGCGCAGGCGATCGACGCGACCGGCACGACGCCTTTGGGCAGCACCTCGGCCGGGCGCGCAAGGCGCAGGCATCGTGCACCCACGGCGAGCGAAGCGGCCCGGATGTTGCCGCTTGCGAGCGTAGCGAAGGGGTGCGTGGCATCGACGACGATGCGCGCGCCGGAAAGCTCGCGCTCCATGTCGGCCTCGTCGAGCCTGCCCGCATGCACCTCGATGCCCGGAAGCTCGCCCAAAAGCTCGCCTCCGTACTCGGTTGCCGCGTAGGCACGGGCGGGGATGCCCGCCCCGCTCGCCCATTCGCACAGAAGACGGCCCTCGGTGGTGCCGGCGAAGATGCGCAGCGCCGGCGCGGATGCGGGCGCCGTCACTTCGGGCCGCCTGGGCGCGTGATCTGGTAGAGCAGCGCGTTCATAATGGCAGCCGCCACGGTCGAGCCGCCCTTGCGACCCCTCGCGACGATGGCCGGCACGCGTCGCGCAAGTAGCTCCTCTTTCGCCTCGACCACATTCACAAACCCGACCGGCACCCCAACGACGAGCGCGGGCGCGATCTTCCCCGCGTCCATTAGCTCGGCGAGTCGCAGAAGTGCTGTGGGAGCGTTACCGACGGCCACGATGAGCGGACCCTCGATGCCGCAAGCTTTGTCCATGCTCGCAACGGCGCGAGTCGTGCCCGCGGCGGGCGCAGCCGCGGCGACATCAGGGTCGGCCATGTAGCACACGGCCTTGCAGCCGAGCTTCGCGAGCGCGGACTTGCTTATGCCTGCGAGCGCCATGTTCGTGTCGGTGAGCACCGTGGCCCCTGCGCGCAGTGCGTCGAGAGCACAGTGCGCGGCGTCATGGGTGAACACGAGGGAATCGGCGTACGAGAAGTCGGCAGTGGTGTGGATGACGCGCTTCACGACGGGCTCTTCAAGCGGCGGGAACGTGCGGCCGCCGAGCTCTTCGGTGATGATCTCGAAGCTGCGCCGCTCGATGTCTCCGGGCGCCATCTCCTTGGAATCCATCTAGTACTCCACTCCTTCCCTTGCACCTATCCCCTGAGCGTAGGGGTGTTTCTCGCACCGCATCTCGGTTATGTAGTCGGCCTTCTCCACGATCTTGCGGGAAGGCGCGCGCCCGGTGAGCGCTACTTCGACGCCGCGCGCGGACATATCGAGCGCGCGGTCCACGAGCGCCTCGTCGACAAGCCCCTTCGAAAGCGCGTCGAGCGCCTCGTCGAGCACGAGCAGCCCCTCCTGCGCGCCCTCGAGCTCGGCGAGCGCGGAAGCGAGGTTCCCATCGTGCAGCTCGCACGTCGCGGCAAGTTCTTCCGACGTCATGGACCAGGTAAACTTGTCCGACGCCTTCCCCGCGAACACGGGCACGCCGAAATGCTCGGCGAGCAGGCGCGCCTCCCCGCTTTCGCCGTCTTTCAGGAACTGCACAACGACTACGCGGCGGCCTGCGGCGAGCATGCGAAGGGCGAGCCCCATCGCCGCCGTGGTCTTGCCTTTGCCGTCGCCATGATACACGTGGATCATACGCCCTCCTCGATAATGCGGTAGACATACTCCATGTCGAGCGCCCCGCGCACGGAGTCGGCCAGGCGGTCGAACTCGCGCGCACGGTGATCGGCCGCGGACACCGCGCCCTCAGCACCCACGACGCTCTCGGGCAGGCCGCGCATGCGCGCGAGCGAGCGCGCGAGGGCGAGTGCCACCCCCGGTTCGTCGAACAGGCCGTGGAGATAGGTTCCGAACACGTTTCCGCAGGCCGCGCCTTCTGGTTTGCCGCCAATCGTGCCCGCAGGGGCGCAGGAGACGGTCGTATCGCCGTCGTGAATCTCGTACCCGCGCGCCGTCATGCCGTTCCACACCGAGAACGCGCCTTGGGCGCCCGTGATGCGCAGCTCCGACTGGGCGAGGCGCTTTTCCTCCTTGAACACCGTATTTGCAGGGATGAGCCCGAGCCCGCGCGCGGTGCCAGCGCCTTCCCTGCCGTGCGGGTCGGAAAGCTCGTCTCCCAAAAGCTGGTAGCCTCCGCATATGCCGAGCACCGGCGTGCCCGCGCCCGAAAGCGCGCGTACACAGGCTCCGATGCCGCTAGCCGCAAGCCAGCGCGCGTCGTCGACCGTGGACTTCGAGCCGGGAAGCACCACCAGGTCGGGTCGGCCCAGATCGGTCGTCGAGGAAACGTAGCGCACGCCCATGCCGGGCACGCGCGAAAGCGGGTCGAAGTCGGTGAAGTTCGACAGATGCGGAAGGCGCACGACGGCGACGTCGATGACGCCGCGCGCCTCGCGGGCAGATAGGCGCGGCGCGAGCGAGTCCTCGTCGTCCAGGTCGAGCGTAAGAAACGGCACGACCCCCACGACGGGAACCCCGCACATCTTCTCGAGCGGGGCCAAACCCGGGCGGAGGATTTCCACATCGCCGCGGAACTTGTTCACAACAAGCCCCCGCAAAAGCGCGCGATCCTCGGGCGCAAAGAGCGCGACCGTGCCGTAGAGCTGGGCAAATACCCCGCCTGGGTCGATGTCGCCCGCGAGCAGCACGGGGGAGGACACGGCGCGCGCGAGCCCCATGTTGACGATGTCGTTTTCGGCAAGGTTGATTTCGGCGGGGCTGCCGGCGCCCTCGATGACGATGACGTCGTTTTCCTCCGCGAGCGAATCGAACGACTCCAAAATCTGCGGCATGAGCGCCTTCTTTCGCGCGAAGTAGTCCCTCGCAGCGAAGGCTCCCTGCGCCTTGCCGGCCACGATGAGCTGGCTTCGGTGGTCGCTTTCGGGCTTGAGCAGGATGGGGTTCATACGCACGTCGGGCACGATGCCACACGCCTCGGCCTGCATGATCTGGGCGCGCCCCATCTCGAGCCCGTCGGCCGTGACACCGCTGTTGAGCGCCATGTTCTGGCTCTTGAAGGGAGCCACGCGCAGGCCGTCCTGCGAAAGCACACGGCACAGCCCAGCCGCAAGCAGGCTCTTCCCCGCGTTCGACATGGTGCCCTGGATC
>CABUVH010000058.1 GCA_902494935.1 uncultured Collinsella sp. | reverse complement strand
GTGCTCTCCGGCTCGTGCGGAACTCGCGATCGACCTTATATATTTGCCCTCCCCGGGGCTCCCGCACAACGGGACCTCAGTTGAGTTCTATCCCGTATGGCAGTCGCTTCGCTCCTGCCCGCCTTGGTTGTGAGGGCGGTTTGGCGTTGGATCGGTTCTTTCTGATATATGCTGGTTGCGGCTCTTCTTTTGGGAGGAGTCGCTTTTTTGTTGCTAGGAGGTTGGCCCGTGGCTGATGATTTGATTCGTTCTGAGCTACTTTCTGCGGATTGGAATGGCGAATGGATGCGGCTGCAAGCTGCTCGGCGGCGGGCTGATGATTCTTTTGAATGGGATAAGCGGGCTCGGCATTTTCGGCCCTTGGAGACTGCCCCTTATGCTCGGGATTTTATAAAGCTGTTGGCACTTGAGCCCGGCGAGTCGGTGCTCGATATGGGGTGTGGGGCTGGGTCGATTGCTATTCCGCTTGCTCAGGCTGGGCATTCCGTGATTGCTGCCGACTTCTCTCCTGCCATGTTGGGCACGCTTGATGCCGGCATTGAGTATTACGGGCTCGAAGATCTTATTACGCCGCTTGAGCTTGCTTGGGATGATGATTGGGATTTGGTTGGACCGGTCGCGAAAGCGGTGGATGTTGCCTTTGCCAGTCGGTCAGTTACGACGACCAATCTAAAAGGCGCGCTTGCCAAGCTTGATCGTACGGCTCGTCGTCGTTGTGCCGTCACGATGGTCGCCAACTCCAGCCCGCGCTATGATCTGCACTTGATGAACGCCATTGGTGCCTCCGTTACCTGCAGCAATGGCTTTGTGTACGCCTTCAACATCCTTATTCAGATGGGTGCCTTGCCGCAGGTTACATACTTTGAATCGCCTCGTCGCGATACCTTCAATACCCTCGAGGCAGGTGTGGCGGATTTTTCCCGTATGCTCGAGCATGGCAACGAGGATAAGGTCGACCGTCTGCGCGACTACATCGCCCAGCACATGATTGAGAACCCCCATGCCGGTGAGCCGGGCTCCAAGGGTGTGCCGCAGGGACGCTATATGCTCGACCACGTCCGCAAGGTCCGTTGGGCGTTTATTGCATGGGAGCCGGTCTCTGCGCCCAGCTCATAGCCTGTTCGCAGCCCGCACCGCCCACTCGCTCGGCATCCGCATTCTTTTTGAACTGGGAAAACGCGCTCCACACCGCGCCGTTCCTGCGCTATCGTGGGACAGCTCACGTAGATTAAGGCCCCGTCGCGGGGCGCCCCATACATAGAAAGCGAGAACCCATGGCACTGACAGGAGCACAGGTCAAGCAGCTTCGCAGCATGGCCCATCACCTCAACCCCGCCATCATCATCGGCAAGTCCGACGTCAACGAGGGCACCGTCGAGCAGACGGTCGCCTACCTGGAGAAGCACGAGCTCGTTAAGTGCTCCGTGCTCGATGGCTCCAGCCTTTCCGCCCGCGAGGCCGCCGAGGAGCTCGCCGAGCGTTGCCACGCCGAGGTCGTCCAGGTTATCGGCCGCAAGTTCTCGCTGTATCGCGAGTCCTCGCGCAAGGACATCGAGAAGATCAAGCTCGTCTAAGAGCCAATGATCCGGCGAGCCAACACATAGCAAGCTTACGGGTGCCCAAGTACTTCGGGCGCCCGTTTTTTATCGCTCGACCAGCACGCGATTGAGCCGCACCTCCACCAAGCGCTCGTACAGACGCCGCGTCTCGGGCTCGGGCACGCCATTGACCTGCTCCCTCAGATGGTGCATATGCCCGCTGTACAGCTCGACGATATCGCGCCGCCGCCCCGCCGCACTGTAGACGCGCATGGCGCAGCGCACCATATCCTCACGCGCCGTTTCCTGTCGAAGCCCCGACTCCGCCAGCCAAATCGCCGACTGCAGATCGTTTTCTTCTAGAGCGGCATTTGCTCCCTTAATCATGCAATCGATGTACTTTGACTGCATAATGCGCCGCATGCGCAAAAAGTAGGTGGGATTACAGCCATTGGGAACATACAGCGGTCCGGCATAAAGCTGCTCAATCTTAAGGCACAGCTCAACTAAATGGGGCCCGCGCGCACCCGTGCGATTTCCCAAAACCTCGCGGCTTATCTGGTCAAACAGCCGTACATCGGTCTTGACGTAGTCGCCGTTGAGCCCAATGCATTCATTTTGGATGAGCACGCACGACTTGCCATCCGGCGTCGGTCCCAAAGCCGACCGCAAGCGCGATATCGTCGAGTACAGGTTGTTGCGGGCGCTATTAAACTCGGCATGGGGCCACAGCTCCATGGCCAGCGTCTCACGATCGACGAGCGCATCCATGCCCAGCGCAAGCCGCTCGGCAAGCGTCGCCGCCTTCTTGCGACGCCACATTTTGTCCGTGATGGGAAACCCATCGCGCTCGGCGCGAAACGCACCAAACATGCGAATCTCGATATGGTCGATGGTATCAACGGCTTCAACCTCGCCGGCCTGGAACAGGCGCTCGCCCTCTCCTTCCAAATCGTCGCGCAGCGAGTACCGCGACAGCTCGCGCACGGGAAGCTTCTTGCGTATCCTGCCCGCCGGCTCGCCCAGACAATGCATGGCAAGGCGCGCAAAGAGCCGATACGATGGCTCTAGAATCCCCGCACGATTCATGGACATCCAGGCCGCAAGATCGCTATCTCGCCCCGCGCAAGCCAAATGCAGCGCCACCATCCAGGCTTCTGCGCCACCAACCTGCGTCTGGCTTATATCGAGTAGCTCCGCTTCCTCGCGCACCGAAACCATCGAGGTGTTACGCAGATATGCCACGCGCTCCAGCAGCAATGCGTTATCGCGCATGTACGCAATCGACTCCTCGGCAAGTTTGAGCACTTGGACCGCACGGAACTTCGCATTAACCGGCCGTCCCTCTGCCAGCGACTGCCAGCCTTCTAGCAACAGGCCAAACAGCTGAATCTGGTTGTCACGCATGCGGACGGCAAAACGATCGAGCTCGTTGAACGCCGCATCGTCGGTTACCGGCAAGCCGGAAAGGAGCCGCCGTGCCGCCAACACCATGCGCACCCAGATAGCCATCGCCTTAAGCCCACGTACGTCGAGCGCCTCCCGCACCACCGTCATCTCGTCGTCGCGCTCGTCGGTTCCCGCAAACGACCCGTCAAAGAGCTCCACCAGCATGCTATCGGCCCGTATAACAATCCCCGCGATGTCGAGCTCGCAGTCGTAGGCCTTGCTCGTTTTGAGCTGTTGTAGAACGCCGCCGTCATTTCCCCGCTCGGTCAGACAGCGTTTGACCTCGATATGCGCAGACAACATATCGAGTGCGGTATGGGACGTCTCTATTTCTGGCACGGCCAGGTTCGTAGGAAGCCCAAGCCCGTTGTCCCCATAGCAAACAGCCGTCAGTGTCTGGGCCACCCTCCATGAAACAGGGTCTATTTCGCAGGCCGCCCGTTCGCCCCCGCGTTCGACGACCGATGCCATATAGCGAGCGAGCTTTGTATTGGACACGCTGACCGCTGCCAGATATACGCCAAGCGCCTCGGCAGGTGTTGGCTCTGGAGCCGGATCGTCGGCATCGATCGTGCCCAGCGCCGCTCGGCAGATATCGGCCCCGTGCCCCGTCAGAGCAAGATCGACCCCATACTGCCCAGCAAGTTCAAGGACCGCCTCACGGTCCAAAAAGGCGTCCGCCAGGCCCATCGCCGCATCGCATCGGCCCGCCTTAAGCAAAATCCGGGCCGCCCTCGGAACAAGTTCGGGGCGAACCTCGGCCACCAACTTACGCAAGCGCAAGCGTCCGTTATCCTCCGTGCCCAGACACGTAAAACTCCGCTCGGCTGGATCCAAGCCAAAGATCGGGTAGTCGCGTACAAAATAGGACTGGTCGACCATCGACAGCCTCACCCCGCAAGCCTCGAGTTCTGCGATATTGCCCTCGCCCATCAAAACCATGAGACATGCCACGCAAAACAGCGCATTATTGTCGAGCGAAGCCAGATCGGCAAGTGCCGCGCCATATACGTTGACAATCTCGTTTTCGAGCAGACCGGCTACGTCACCTTGGCCATACAGACCCGTCTGCAATGCCGAAACGAGCTCGGGCACGCCCTGCGTGAGCTGATAAAAGTCGAGCGATGTGCTGATCGAAAACGCCGATGCCCACGCCGAATACTCATGGGCATGCACCTTAAGCATCTGCGCATTGATCTTAACCGAATCGCCCAGCCCATGAATCAGCTGACGATTTGAAGGACGGCAGGAAATAAAGACCCCTACCCCCATAGCGCGCAGGCCGCGAATCCTGTCGATGAGGTCTTCGGTATCGTGCTGATCGAGGTTTGGTACATTATCAATCGCGATAAGGGAGTGCGGTTTGTCTTTGAGTTCTTCGGTAACCACCTCGAGCTGCATAAACACCTCGCGCCCAATGGCGCGATCGGCCTCGATAATCCGCACGGGGCCTCGCGTCGGGTCGCATTTAACCTCATGGGTGTACTGCAGCAGCACCGAGGTCTTCCCAAACCCGTCGGGCGCATAAAGAACCACGATTCCGGCCTTTCGGCCCTTGGCGATAAGCTCATTCATCAAGCGTTCGCGTCGCACCATATAGCCTCCGCCCAGCGGCATCAGCTCGAGGTCGTCTATACCGCTCAAATCGTTTACCATGCCCGCTCCTCAACTCGACCGTATGGACACTGTAGCCGCAAGACCATACAAGCCGCGCTATGAATAGAGCGACCTTGTGTTTTAGGTTGTCTTTTGGTACGCAAGCGGCAAGTTTTTGTACAGCGAGGCCCGATGGTAACTTATCCCCCGACCAATAGGTCTTTGCGCAGGTCAATGCGCTTGCCAGCATGTCCCATCCCATTTGCAGTGTAGCGCAGTCGGCTGTTTTTATTTGAGTTGCGCAACTCGCCTACTCCTCGCTACCGCCTACGACTCTATAGTGGCAAATGTGCATAGAATCTGCTATAGAATGAATCGCATAATTTAGAACCCACCAGTCAAGCACGCGGCAAGGTTACCGTCATGCATGCACCACGGCCCATGTCCACTAAAAAGGCCCCCGCAAAGCGAGGGCCTTTTGAAAAGCTATGTCAGATCGCTTGGTCGCGTTACTCGCAGAGCGAAAGGGCGGCCTCGTCGGCAACGACAACGCAGTTGGTGTGCAGCTGCAGGATCGAAGCCGGGCACTCGGGCGTAACCGGGCCATAGCACATGTCATGCACGGCCTGAGCCTTGGCCTCGCCGTTGGCGACGACCAGGATCATGCGGGCATACATGATGGTCTGGGTACCCATGGTGTAGGCCTGACGGGGAACATCGTCGATGCTGTCGAACAGGCGGCTGTTGGCCTGAATGGTGCTCTCGGTGAGGTCGACGCAGTGCGTACCCTTGGAGAAGTGGTCATCGGGCTCGTTGAAGCCGATGTGGCCGTTGTTGCCGATGCCGAGCAGCTGCAGATCCGGGTAACCGGCGGCGGCGACGATCTTGTCGTACTCAGAGCAGGCAGCGGCGGCGTCTGGGTTGGAACCGTCGGGCACATGCGTGTTGTTCAGGTCGATGTTGATGTGATCGAAGAAGTTCTCACGCATGAAGTAGTGATAGCTCTGGGGATCGTCGTGCGAAAGGCCGCGATACTCGTCCAGGTTGTAGGTGCTGACCTCGGCAAAGTCGACGTCGCCCTTCTTGTACCAAGCAGCGAGCTGCTTGTAGGCACCGATCGGGGTGGAGCCGGTGGCAAGGCCCAGCACACAGTCGGGCTTGAGGATAACCTGCGCCGAGATAATATTGGCGGCCTTGCGGCTCATATCCTCGTAGTCTTTAGCTTTAATGATCTTCATTACGCGTCCTTTCTCGTACAAGAGAGGCAAGGCTCCCTTACAAGCACTTGCCCGCGGCCCGCGTCGGCCGCAACCAACGTGTGCGGCCACCAGGGCGAGGTCGCGTAATGTATGTGTCTCGTGTCTAGCCGCGTCGAGGCCCCTGCCCGTCCACGGTGACCCAAAGCTGTTTAGCTTCGGACAAATCCCATCTTGCCACGGAGGGCGTCCTCTTTCAAGGGCGCCCTCCGTAAACGTGTTTGAATTGTAGGCTAATGGCCACGTGCACTTGCTAGCGCTCGCGAGCAACGATGAGCTGGTCCATCTCTTCGACATGCACGCCAACGGAGCCCTTGATACTCGAGAACTCAACGGAGTTGCACACCAAGATGGGAACCGTCACATCGTAACCCTCGGCGGCAATTGCCTCGCGATCGAACTCAATGAGCACATCGCCCTTATGGACGATGTCACCCACTTGCGCATGTACGGTAAAGTGTTTGCCCTCGAGCTGAACAGTGTCCAAACCAACGTGGATGAGCACGTCCAAGCCATCGACCGTGTTAAGCGCTACGGCGTGTCCCGTGGGAAAAATGGCCTCGACCTTGGCATCAGCCGGTGCAATCACACGCGTCCCGGTGGGCTGAATCGCCACGCCCTGGCCCAAAAGGCCGGTGGCAAACGTCTGGTCATTTACCTCGAAAAGCGGAATAACGTCGCCCGAGATGGGAGCATCCAGCGTAAGGACTCGACCACGCATACCAAAAGACCTTAGGACTTTAGTGAACATGCTCCCCCTCGGACATACCAATCAATCAAAATAACCTTAACAGTTTACCACTTGGCAACGGTTTTTGACCATTAGGGAAGTTCGCGCTTGACAACCTCGACGATGTCGTCGACAACGCGCTGGGTTAGCTCGTGCGTCTCGGCCTCGGCCATCACGCGGACCAGCGGCTCGGTACCGCTCGGACGCACCAGAATGCGGCCGCGGCCGTCAAGCTCCTTCTCGGCAGCAGCAACGGCATCCCAGATGGGCTGGCAATCGTCCAGACCAGCCTTGTTGTCGGAATGCACGTTGACGAGTACCTGCGGGTACTTCTTCATGATGCCGGCAAGATCGGTGAGGGTGCGGCCGGTGCGCTTGAGCACGGCCAGAAGCTGCAGGGCCGTCACCAAGCCGTCGCCGGTGGTGTTGTGCTCCAGGAAGATGATGTGGCCGGACTGTTCGCCGCCGATGACGGCACCGTCCGCGAGCATGCGCTCCAGAACGTAGCGGTCGCCCACGGCGGTCTGAACCATCTCGAAGCCCTGCTCCTTCATAGCGATGGAGAAGCCCAGGTTGCACATGACGGTCGAGACGATCTCGGAGTTGGCGAGCTTGCCACGAGCGGCAAGGTCAGAACCGCAGATAGCCAAGATGTAGTCACCGTCGATCTCGTTGCCCTCGCTGTCCACGAACAGCACGCGGTCGGCGTCGCCGTCGTGGGCCAGACCGATATCGGCGTGGGTGCGCAGCACGAGCTCGCGCAGGGGCTCAAGGTGAGTGGAGCCGCACTCGACATTGATGTCGGTGCCGCAATAATCGGTGTTGATGGCATGGACCGTGGCACCCAGGCGCTGCAGCGCGGCGGGCGTAGTCTGGCAGGAAGCGCCGTGGCCACAGTCGACGGCAACAACCAGTCCGTCGAGCTTAAGGCCGTCGAGCGTGCTGATGGCATGATCGACATAGGCCTTGCGGGCGTCCTTCATCTTGATGATGTGACCCACACCGGCGCCGGTCGGCAGCGTGTCGGCAGCCATGGCCTCCTCGGACATGACCCAGGCGCTGATCTCTTCCTCGACAGCATCGGGAAGCTTCATGCCCTTGCGGCTAAAGAACTTGATGCCGTTGAACTCCGGCGGATTGTGCGAAGCGGAGATGACGATACCGCCGTCAAGCTCGTTTTGAACGGTGAGCAACGCCACGGCCGGCGTAGGGATAACGCCGCAGCAGTGCGGGCGGCCGCCCTCGGCCATAATGCCGGCGGTCAGAGCACTCTCGAGCATGGTGCCCGAAAGACGCGTATCGCGGCCGATGCAGATATCCGGGCCAAGGAACTTGGTCGCCGCGCGGCCCAGGCGAAATGCGAGGTCGCACGAGAGGTCGGCGTTGGCGACACCACGGACGCCATCGGTGCCGAAGATGTTCTGGGGCATAGGATCGCTCCTTCCCAAGTGGGCAAAACGCAGTCGCCCACCCTAGTCGAAAAAGAAAAGCGGGACCCGCCGAGCAATCGGCAGGCCCCGCTTGTACATTGTATCTCGTAAGGAGATAAAACCTTAGCGCTTGGAGAACTGGGGAGCGCGGCGGGCCTTCTTGAGGCCGTACTTCTTGCGCTCGACCACGCGAGCATCGCGCGTAAGGAAACCGGCCTTCTTGAGGTCAGCACGGTAGTCGCCAGCGTTCAGAAGAGCGCGAGCGATGCCCAGACGCAGAGCGCCGGACTGACCGGAGATGCCGCCGCCATCGCACAGAGCGATAACGTCGAACTGACCGGCGGTGTCGGTCACCTTGAAGGGAGCAAGGGCGTTCTCAACGAGCTGATGACGGCCGAAATACTGCTCGGCGTCACGCTTGTTGATGGTCACCTTGCCGGTGCCGGGGACGAGACGGACGCGGGCGACGGCGTTCTTACGACGGCCGGTACCCTGGTAGACAACGGTGTTCTCAGCCATCTTTAAGCCTCCAGCTCAATCTTCGTGGGGTTCTGGGCAGCATGCGGATGCTCGGCACCAGCGTAGACCTTAAGCTTGGTCATCTGGGCACGGCCGAGGGTGGTCTTGGGCAGCATACCGCGAACGGCGCGCTCGATGACCTTCTCCGGGTGCTTCTCCATAGCCTGGCGGAAGCTCTCAGCCTTGAGGCCGCCGTTGTAGCCGCTGTGGCGATAATAGGTCTTCGTGTCGGCCTTGTTACCGGTAAGCTGGACCTTATCGGCGTTGATGACGACAACGAAGTCGCCGCAGTCGCTGTTGGGCGTGAACTGGGGCTTGTTCTTACCGCGCAGGATCATTGCGATCTGGGTGGCAAGACGGCCCAGGACAGCACCATCGGCGTCGACGAGAACCCAGTTGCGCTGGACCTCGCCCTGCTTGGCGTAGTGAGTCGATTTCGAAATCACTTAGACTCCTCCATGTACAGTACGTGTTGTTACAGAGATTCACGGGGCTCTGCAAGTAACCCGTCCATATTACCCCGCTCGCCGTACGAGTCAACAGGTATTTTGGCTCCGACCAGAGTTTCTGCACATGTCATCCACGAGCCGTGATTTTTCCAGCTCTTTAGCTGTTGTCATTTTTTTGAGGGTTCGCTATCGCTAGCGCTCAACGAACTCTTGGATTTCCGCGAGCAGGCGCTTTGCCTCCTGACGGCCCTGGATATACAGGTCCAAAAGCTTTGCCGAATCGTGCTCGACATGGCCGACCTCGACCGGCTTTTGCGGAGCGACGACCAACGCGCGGCCCTCGCGCTCATACTTCCACAGGTGCATGCGCTGGATGTTGTAACGGTCGTGGCGCGTCTCGATAGCCTCGAGCAGATAGGGGTAGTCGGCATAACGCGCACGCGCGGCCGGCAAAAACTCGTAGGGCTTTTTCTCATACGAGCGGTCCTGCGTGACAATGACAACCGCGCGGTCGAAGCCCGCCTCCTCCAGCACGTGCTCGATGGGGATCGAATCGGCTACGCCGCCGTCGACGTATTTGTGCCCGTCAATCTCGACCGGCGGCGTCACCAGCGGCAGCGAGGTCGAGGCACGCACGGCGTCGAGGTCGAGCACTGCGCTTTTAACCGGGAGGTACGTGGCGGTTCCAAAGAGCATGTCCGTCGCGACGGCGTACATCTCGATGGGGCTCGCGTCGAACGTCTCGTTGTCAAAGGGATCCAGGCGGTCCTGGACATCGTTGAAGATAAAGTCGTAACCCACGATGGAACCCGTGGACGCAAACGATGCGGCGCCCATGAAGCGATTGTCATTGCAGAAAGCCAGGTTGATGCGGTTGGCACGGCCGATCTGGTGCGACTTGTAGTTCACGCCGTTGAGGGCGCCGGCCGATACGCCATATACCGCCGGAATCTCGACGCCAGCCTCCATGAGGACGTCGAGCACGCCTGCGGTAAATTGCCCGCGGAAGCTGCCGCCCTCCAAAACGAGCGCGACCTTGCCAGCGTTCTTTGCCTTATCTTCTGCAGTCATGTTGACCTCCTGCGATTGCGTTTTGGCTTTCTTCTACCCAGTTTTGGGATGGCGAGCGCGCAGGTTTTTCGAGGCGGCAGGTGAAGCGGAAAGTGTGCCCCAGTTTGAGGCGGGATTCCGGGATGCGCTTTCCACTTGGACCGCCGCTGGGAAAGCGCGTCCCGTTCTGAGCGCGGATTCCGGGGCGTACTTTCCGCTAGCCATTCATTTGGAAACTGCATCCCATTCCGAACGAGGATTCCGGGATGTACTTTCCGCTTGAGCTGCCATTGGGAAAGCATATCCCACTCTACGGCTCGATTCCGGGTCGCAGTTTCCGCTTGAGGCATCATCCGGAAACTACATCCCAGTCTGAGCGCGGATTCCGGGATGGGCTTTCCGCCTGGGCCGCCATTGGGAAAGCACGTCCCACTCTGCGTCACTGAGGCGTTTTCTTTACGCTCGCGCCCTGCACAGAGTTCGATTCTCCGCGGTACGGGGGGGATCCGTTGATGCGGCGCATGGCCGGCTGAGATTCGATAAATATCGCATCCGTTTTGAGTCGGAAGTTTGCGCGGAGAATCCGCGTATTTGCTTCGCAAATACGCACCGGCTTCGGCCGCCTG
>CABUVH010000057.1 GCA_902494935.1 uncultured Collinsella sp. | reverse complement strand
TTTGCCGAGGACGTGCGTCCCGTGCAGCAGGCGACGCTCACGCACGGCGTGAAAAAGCGCCAGGACCGACGCTTCTTCGATCGCGCCACGGTTTTGCGCGACCCCGAGACCGGTGAGCTGTTGGTGACCGAGGCCAAGACGCAGAATTCGGCGCTGCTCGGCACAATGCAGCGGGCCAACTGCCTGTTGCGTATTGACGAAGGACCGTGCGAGCTCAAGGCGGGCGACGTCGTGGATGTCGTGCGTGTCGACCTGCCCGAGGGCACGGTGTTGTAGGAGGAAGACTATGGAGTTGAAGATTTCGATCGTGACGTGCTCGGATACGCGCGATCTTGCTCAGGACGAGGCTGGAGCCGCACTCGAGGAACTTATCGAGGCGCAGGGCTGGACGGTCGTCTCACATGTGGTCGTGCGCGACGACGCCAGCGAGATCGGTGATGCCATTGTGGAAGCTGCCGATGAGTGCCACGCCAATGTCGTGCTCACCTGCGGCGGCACGGGGCTTTCGATGCGCGACGTGACGCCCGAGGCGACGCGTGCCGTCTGCGACCGCGATGTGCCGGGTATTGCAGAGGCAATCCGTGCGTACTCCATGACCAAGACGCGCCGCGCCATGCTCTCGCGCGCTATTTGCATGCAACGAGGTCATACACTTGTCGTAAACTTTCCCGGTTCTACGAAGGCCGCCCGCGAAAGCTGGGAGGCCATAGCAGACCAGCTGGAGCACGCAGCTCAGATGACAGCGGGCGGCGGACATACCAAATAAGCGGTTTACCTGCGGCGGGGCGACCTGAACGGCTGCTCCGCCTTTGTTTTCCGCCGAAGCGACGCCGAGGTGCACGGCAACTCGAAACTATATTCTCTAGCGAGAATAATTTCTCATTATCATTATTCGCGCGGAAGTATAATCTAGTAACAGAATAAAGCCTGCGGCGGGGTGCCCGGGCATAGCGTTCGAAAGGGTTGAATATGTTCGATATGGTTTCACGCCGCGGTTTTGTCTCGCTTTCTGCTGCCGCTGCCGCCGGCCTTGGCCTTGCCGGCTGCTCGGGCAACAAGACGTCCGAGCCCGCTGGTTCCGATGCCGGCTCCGCCATGTCTTCCTCTAAGAAGAAGGCTGTCGAGCTGCAGGTCTTTGCCGCCAACTCGCTCGAGAAAGCTCTGCCCGAGGTTCAGGAGCTCTACACCGAGCAGACCGGCACCACGTTTGCCGACACGCAGTTTAAGGCGTCTGGCGACCTCGTTGAGCAGATGCGTGCCGGCGCCACGGTCGACCTGCTCATCACCGCTTCCAAGGGCACCATGGACGACGCTGAGACCGCCGAGCTCGTCGACGCCGACACCCGTGAGGATATGTTCGTCAACGACCTCGTGATCATTCGCGCCGAGGGCTCCGACACCAAGGTCGAGGCCATCGCCGACGTCGCGAATCTGGACGGCAAGATCGCCATCGGCGACGCCAAGACCGTTCCCGCCGGAAAGTACGCCAACCAGGCTCTGGCCTCCGTGGGCCTCTATACCGGCACCGAGGGCGACGACGGCGAGTATGCTCCCGAGATCGCCGACAAGGTCGCACTGGCCGACAAAGTTGGTACCGCCGCCGCCTATGTGTCCACAGGCGACTGCGTGGCTGGATTTGTCTACAGCTCCGATATCTTCCGCTACGACGGCATCGAGGAGGCCTTCGTGTGTCCCGAGGACTCGCACAAGCCCATCGTGTATCCGGGTGCCGTTGCCGAGAGCTCCGAGCATGCCGACGAAGCCAAGGCGTTCATCGACTTCTGTCTGACCAACAAAAAGGCCCAGAAGATTTGGGCCAAGTACGGCTTTGAGCTTTCCGCGTAGTGCGGCTTGGCGCGATAATTCCATCGTTTTGTGTTTCACTCCGTCCCTGTATTCGCTTGGAGCTTTTCGTGCTTAATAGATTCCGCATGCTTGTCGCCTGTGCTTTGACCTTCGCGCTTTGCTGGGTGCCGGGATTTGCGTTTGCTGGGGACGCTGAGGACGGGGCCCAGGTTGCTGCGACCGCCCATGGGCTTTCCTATGGGATCGAGGGTTTTGAGCGGTTGGCCAAGGGGACCGCTCGTGCCATGGAGGGTCAGCCTGAGGGCTACCGGTTTCCCGTTGACGAGGACGTGGACCTTGTAGTGGCGCCTGCTGCCGATCGCGTTGTGGCGTGGATATCGCCCAAGGCGGTCGAGAAGTATGGATTGGATCCGCAGGACAACGAGTGCGTATCGGGTCTCAAGTCCCTCGTCTGTGAGCTCGACAGCGCAAACTGCATGGGAGGTGCGCAGCTAGGGGACGTGGATCTTCCTTGGTATGTCACGGCGGAAACAACGTTTGATGCCGGCGGGTATACCTATGGCTTTGACGAGCGCGGTGCGGATGGGGACCGCTATGTGGTGATTGCATCAGCCTCGGGTGATGCCAAGGGCGGCGCGCGTTGGCTTGATAGCGCTCAAATGGTAGAAGCATCGTCCGTCGTGTTGCGGGATGAGCGGGGGCCCTTGACCTCTCTTGCTTCCTTTTTGGGCGACATCGACTATCGCCCGTTTTGGGTGTCCATCAAAACGAGTGGACTTGCCCTGGTAATCGCGTTTGCGCTGGGCCTGTTTGCCGCATGGAAGACCATGGGTACCTCGAGCCGCGTGAAGGGTTTGCTTGATTCGGTCTTTACGATTCCTATGGTGCTGCCGCCCACGGTGTGCGGCTTTTTGCTGCTTATGCTGTTTGGACGTTCGACCGGGGTCGGCCAGTGGCTTATCGCTCACGGCATCTCGATCGTCTTTACGTGGCCGGCGGCGGTGATCTCTGCCGTGGTGGTGTCGTTCCCGCTCGTCTATCGTACGGCGCTCGGAGCCTTCGAGAGCCTCGACACGCAGATGCTCGATGCGGCGCGCACACTGGGCTGGTCCGAGCGTCGCATCTTTACCAAGCTTATGATGCCGCTTGGCTGGCCCTCGATTGCCGCCGGCACGGTGCTCGCCTTTGCCCGCGCGATGGGCGAGTTTGGCTGTACCCTGTTCTTTGCGGGCAACTACGCCGGTATTACGCAGACCATCCCCATTGCCATCTATTTTGAGTGGATGGGCGGCAACACGTCGGTGGCCCTCTTTTGGGTCGTCGTCGTGATCGTGTTTAGCTTCCTGGTCATCCTGTTCATCAACATGTACACCGCTCATTCGCAAAAGTATCGCGAGCGGGGCCTTTCCCGTGCGGAGCGCAAACAGGTCAAAGATTTCGCCGGACAGGGCGATTCGCTCGACCCAGTCGGCGGCGATGCGCTGCGTATCGATCGCGAGGCATTGGCTGAGCTCATGCGCGATGAGCCCGCTATGCAGGGAGGTCGATAGGTCATGTCACTCGTTCTGGATATCAAAAAGCGCTATCCCGGGCTTATGCTCGACATGCAGCTTGAGGCCGGCGAGGAGCGTGTGGCACTGCTGGGCGCCTCGGGTTGCGGCAAGAGCTGTACGCTGCGCTGCATCGCCGGCGTGGAGACGCCCGACGAGGGCAAGATCGTCGTCAACGGCGTGATCTTTTTTGACTCGGCGACGGGCATCAACCTGTCGCCTCAGGAGCGAAAATGCGCCCTGCTGTTCCAAAACTATCAGCTGTTCCCTAATATGACAGTGGCCGATAACGTATGTGCCGGCGTAAAGGATGCGGGCGACGCCGCGGCGCGCAAGCAGCTTGCCGAGCGCTACCTGGGTATCTTTGGACTGGCCGATTTTGCCGACCGCTATCCCGTGCGACTCTCGGGCGGTCAGCAGCAACGTGTGGCGCTTGCGCGCATGGTGGCGGCGCATCCGGGCATCTTTATGTTCGACGAGCCCATGAGCGCGCTCGATTCCTATCTTAAGAGCGCCCTCGAGCAGAACATGCTCGACCTGTTCGATGTATGCAACCGCACCGTGCTCTACGTGAGCCACGACATCGACGAGGCATGCCGCCTGTGCCAGCGCATCTGTGTGATGCACGACGGGCATGTTGAGGAGCTCGGCTCCGTCGAGGACGTGGTCCGCCGTCCGCAGACGCTGGCGGCGCTGCGCCTAACTGGCTGCAAGAACACAAGCCGGGCGCGCAAAATCGGCGACGAAGAAGTTGAGGCCCTCGACTGGGGCATGACCTTTAACGTGGGCCGCGAGGTCCCCGATAATGTGGCGTACCTGGGCGTTCGCGCAAGCTATTTCCATATTGATAATCGCGTTGAGCGGGGCCGTAACAGCTACGATTTGCATGTGGCCCGTGTGAGCGATTCGCGCTTTGAGCGGCTGGTGCTGCTGGACGTGCCGCGCGCTGATGCGCCCACGCGTCTGCAGTGGAAGGTCAACAAGGTGGGCGTGCCTGTCGACGAGCTACCGCAAGCAGGCGAGACGCTGCGCATGCACTTCGATGCCAGCAGGATCCATTTGGTTTGTCGATAGCGCCGGGTAATGCCGTCGGGGATATAAGCCTCGGCGGCTTTGTTTTTGCCGTTCGCCGAATGAGAGATGACAAACTCTTATCAATCAAGAGAATTGTTTATTAAACGACGGCACACGATGCTGTCGTACGAATGTCAACGGTGTTCGCATGGTCGATGACCGTTGATATAGTTGATCTTATCTTGTAAAGGAGGGTGCGCACATGCCGCAGACGACATACATTCGCCGCGTTGCCGCGCGCGCCCTGTATATGGCTCGGAGTCGCATATGAGCAGGTATGTTCACGGCTCCGGGAGAGACGACGCACAACTAAATAATCGACCGCAAAGCAGGTTCCCCGAAATTCCGGGTTTGAGTGCGCCTGGGTTTTCGCCACCCACCGTGCAGCAATACCGTAGCTATTCATTTTTGATTCGAGAGGGGAACCGTCATGGCTGAAGAATTCGATTTCCATCCGATGTGGGAGAGCCTCGGCATGAATCTTGCCGACCACGACATGCTGCTGGGCGCCGTGGGCCAGATGTACGGCGATATGTTCCTGACGCAGAACAACCGCCCCAAGTCCACGTCCTACCTGGATTTTGTCGCCACCAACATCCACAGCGGCCGTATTAAGGAGATGCTCGACAAGAAGGAGGCCGGCGAGGCCACCAAGATCGTCGGTTCGTTCTGTGTGTACGTGCCCGAGGAGATCGTGCTTGCCTGCGATGGCATCCCCGTTGGCCTGTGCTCGGGTGCCGACTGGGCGACCGACAAGGTCGAGGAGCATCTGCCGCGCAACACCTGCCCGCTCATCAAGAGCTTTGCCGGCTTTAAGCTGGGCGAGGTCTGCCCCTACATTGAGTCGAGTGATCTGGTGGTGGGCGAGAACACCTGCGATGGCAAGAAGAAGGCCTACGAGTTCTTTGCCACGCAAAAGAACATGTACGTCATGGATATCCCCAACGTGCACGACGAGTCGACGCTCGTGACCTGGAAGGCCGAGGTTAAAAAGCTTGCCGCCAAGATCGAGGAAGAGTGCGGCGTCACGATTACGCCTGAGCGCCTGAAGGCTGCCATCCACGCCGTCAACGAGAAGCGTCGCGCCCTGCAGCGTCTGGCTGCCACGCGCGCTGCCGATCCGGCGCCCATCAGCGGTCTCGACAGCCTGCTGACCGTTCAGGCCGCCTTTATGGACGACACGCCGCGTCTGACCGGAGCCATCAACGATATGGCGGCTGAGTGCGAGCGGCGTGTCGAGGCCGGCGAGGGCGTGGCGCCCAAGGGGACCAAGCGCATCCTGTACACCGGTACGCCCATGGCCGTGCCCAACTGGAAGCTGTTCAACCTCATCGAGAAGGCCGGCGGCGTTGTGGTGGGCGAGGAGTCCTGCACGGGTTCGCGCTACTACAAGGACCTGGTCGACGAGTCCGGCGAGACGGTCGACGAGATGCTCGACGCCATCGCCGAGCGCTACTTTAAGATCAGCTGCGCCGTCTTTACGCCCAACGACCAGCGTATGAAGGACATTGTCCAGATGGCCAAGGACCTGCATGCCGACGGCGTCGTCGACGTGGCCTTGCAGTTCTGCACGCTCTACGAGATGGAGTCGTTTGCCGTGGAGAAGGCCGCCGAGGAGGCAGGCATTCCGTTTATGCACATCACGACCGACTACGCCGGTGAGGACGCCGGCCAGCTGCAGACGCGCATTGAAGCTTTCTTGGAAACCATTTAGGGGTATCCGTCCCGGCGGCTTCCCCAGGCACCCGATCTTGCCGTTCAAACCATCGTTTGCGTACCAAAGTACGCGGCGCTTCTCTTTCACGGCAACCTCGGGCACCTGGGAAAGCCGTTTCCTTGGTTGGTCAAAAGGTTTGTTAAGGAGTTATATGTCGGAAAATATGGAGCAGCCGTTGCCATCCACGTTTGAGGAGTTCAACGAGCAGCGCAAGGCGGCGTTTATTCGCGTTAAGGATTACAAGCAGGCGGGCAATCGCCTGGTCGGCTTTTTGTGCAGCTATACGCCGCTCGAGATCATCGATGCCGCGGGCGCTGCAAGTGTGGCCTTGTGCGGTACATCCGACGAGGTGATTCCCGAGGCCGAGAAGGTGCTGCCGGCAAATCTGTGTCCGCTCATCAAGTCGACCTACGGTTTTGCCTACTCGCAAAAGTGCCCGTTTACGTACTTTAGCGACATGATCATCGGCGAGACCACCTGCGACGGCAAGAAGAAGATGTACGAGCTACTCAACGAGCTCAAGCGCACGCACATTCTGCATCTTCCGCAGGGTCGTGATCGCGCCTACGAGCGTGAAGGCTGGTACGAGGAGTGCCGCCTGCTCAAGGAGGAGCTCGAGGGCTTCTACGGCATCACGATTACCGACGATGACCTGCGTGCTGCCGTCCGTCGTCGCAACCGCTTGCGTGCGGCCCAGCTCGAGATGTTTGCGCTGCAGGCCAATCAGCCGGCGGCCATGAGCGGCGTCGACTTGATGAGCACTATGTTTGCCGGTACGTTCAGCTTTGATATTGAGGCCTATACGCAGCAGCTGGAGCAAAAGGTCGCCATGCTGCGCGAGGCCTACGACGCGGGCGAGCGCCCGGTTGCGGCGGACGCCAAGCGCATTCTGATCACCGGTTGCCCGGTGGGCGGTGTGATCAACAAGATTGGCCGCACCATCGAGTCCAACGGCGGCGTGGTCGTGTGCATGGACGACTGCTCGGGCGAGCGCACGGCGGCTATGATGATCGACCCGGACGCGCCCGACATTCTGCGCGCCATCGCCGACCGCTACCTGGATATCAACTGCTCGGTCATGACGCCTAACGACGGCCGCATGGAGAACACGCTGACCATGTGCGAGAAGTACCATGTCGATGGCGTGGTAGAGAGCGTGCTCCAGGCGTGCCACACCTTCAACGTTGAGAGCGCGCGCATGCAGGAGGCCGTCGAGGGTGCGGGTATTCCGTATATGAAGATCGAGACCGACTACAGCAACGGTGACATGGGCCAGATCGAGACGCGCATCGCTGCCTTCATCGAAACCCTCTAGCTTCCTCAGGCACCGGATCTTGCCCCTCAAACCGTCGCTTGCGTACCCAAAGTACGCTGCGCTCCTCTTTCGGGGCAATCTCCGGCACCTGAGAAACCTAGAGCTAAGGCGCCTGAACGCGCCGCTATCTTTGATGTTTAGATTGGGAGAGAGCCATGATAGGGATCGGGATCGATATCGGGTCTACGGCGGCTAAGGCTGCTGTGGTCGACGGGGAGGGTTCGGTGGCGTGGACGTGCGTGCAGCCAACCGGGTTCTCCTCGGTCGATGCGGCCGAGCGGCTGCGCGAGGCATTGGCAGCGGCCGGCTATGACGTGACGGGCGACGATGTTCGCGTGGTCGCGACTGGCTACGGCCGCGTCGCCGTGCCCTATGCGCACAAGGTCGTGACCGAGATTACCTGCCACGGCACCGGTGCCGTGCGCCTGTTTGGCGATCACGGCACGGTGATTGACGTGGGCGGCCAGGACACCAAGGTCATTCAGCTTAAAAGTGGCCGCGTGGCCAAGTTCGCCATGAACGACAAGTGCGCTGCCGGTACGGGGCGCTTTTTGGAGATCATGGCCGACCGTCTGGGTATTTCCCAACAGCAGATGGCCGACCTTGCGCGTTCCGGTGAGCCCACCAAGATCAGCAGCATGTGCACGGTGTTTGCCGAAAGCGAGGTCATCAGCCTGATCGGTCGCGGTGAGCCGCGCGAGAACATTGCACGTGGCGTGATCGACAGCGTGGTCTCGCGCGTGGCGACCATGGCCGGGCAGGCCGCGGGCGCCCCGTACTACCTGACCGGTGGCCTGTGCGAGAACGCCTTCGTGGTGGAGCGGTTGGGCGAGCTGCTGGGGTCGCCGGTGACCACCTCGCCCCAGGCTCGCTTTGCCGGAGCGATTGGCGCGGCGATTCGCGCACAGGCGCTCAATTAATGCATCCGCCGCAGGCTCGCATTCATGCGTATACTGGGAGAAAATGATTGACCGATGAGAGGAGGTATCGATGGCTGACGATCAGATTAAGCTCACGTCTATGACGGCCGCGAGCGGTTGAGCCGCTAAGTTGGCCCCCGGAGCCCTCGCCCAGGTCCTGGGCGATTTACCCAATGTGCATAACGACAACTTGCTCGTGGGGTTCGATACCTCCGACGATGCGAGCGTCTTTCGCGTTGGCGATAACTTGGGTCTCGTGCAGTCCATCGACTTCTTCCCGCCGATGGTCGACGACCCGTTTCTGTTTGGTCAGATTGCCGCGGCAAACTCACTGTCGGACATCTATGCCATGGGAGGCACTCCCTCGCATGCCATGAACCTGCTCTGCATCCCCAGCTGCCTGGGGGTGGAGGTGGCCGGTCAGATTCTGGCGGGCGGCGCCGACAAGTGCGTCGAGGCGGGTTGCTCCATCGCGGGCGGCCACACCATCAACGACGACGAGCCCAAGTACGGCTTGTCCGTGAGCGGCTTTGTCGCGCTTGACCGTATGCTCGCCAACAGCGGCGCACGCGTGGGCGATGCGTTACTGCTGACCAAGGCGGTTGGCTCGGGCATCATCACCACGGTCATTAAGGGCGAGCTCATCGAGCAGGACGAGGCCGCAGCCATGTTTGACTCGATGTGCACCCTCAACGAGGCGCCGATTCGTCTGGCCGAGGGACTTGATCTTCACGGCTGCACCGATGTCACGGGCTTTGGCCTGATCGGGCATGCATGCGAGATGGCCGAGGGCTCGGGCGTGCAGATTGAACTTGCGTCGGGGGCGGTGCCGCTCTTTGATCAGGTGCTCGACATGGCGCGTCTGGGCATTATCCCCGCGGGCTCCTACCGCAACCAGGACTTCTTTGGCCCGCGCGTGGCTGCCGACGACGACCTGGAGCCGGGCATGCTCGACGCGCTGTACGATCCGCAGACCTCGGGTGGCCTGCTTATCGCGGCACCTGCTGCCGGTGTGGATGAGCTTGCGCACCGTCTGCATGCCGAAGGACGTATCGCCGCCGTTGTCGGCCGCGTGTGCGAGGCGGAGCCGGGCGGTCCTGCCGTCCGCGTTGTTCGCTAGCCCGCACGTTTATGTAACTGTTTACCGTTCTCTAGAACGGTTCTTTCGAAAGGAATTTGCTATGTCTACCAAAATTGAAGTCAATGCCATGGGCGATGCCTGCCCGCTGCCCGTCGTCAAGACACTTAAGGCACTCAAACAGCTCGATGGCGAGGGCGCCGTCGTGACCTCGGTCGATAACGAGACCGCCGTCAAGAACATCTCCAAGATGGCGCAGGAGAAGGGCTGCACGGCCTCGGTCGAGAAGATCTCGGACGCCGAGTGGCACGTGACCGTCTCGACCGCCGGTGTCGTGGCCGTTGCGGACCCCGAGCAGGACGGCGCCGCTTTCTGCGACGCCAGCGCCGGCAAGGGCAAGCTCGTCATTTCCGTCTACACCGACTGCATGGGCCGCGGCGACGACGAGCTGGGCCACAAGCTCATGAAGGCCTTCATCTTTGCCGTGACGCAGCAGGAGGAGCTGCCCGCGACCATGCTGTTCTACAACGGCGGCGCCAAGCTCACTGTCGAGGGCTCGCCGGTGCTCGATGACCTGAAGGGCCTGGCCGAGCAGGGCGTCGAGATCCTTACCTGTGGCACCTGCCTGGACCACTATGGCATTAAGGACCAGCTTGCGGTGGGCGAGGTCACCAACATGTACGTGATCGTGGAGAAGATGGAGCAGGCCGTGCGCGTCGTGCGCCCGTAGCGTATTGGTTGGAGTTGCCATGAGGGAGAAGCGCCCGGCGCTTGTCATCACGTTTCCCACCACGGCGGCCGCCATGGGTTGCGAGTCCCTGTGCATCGAGCGCGGCCTCCCCGGGCGAACGATTCCCGTGCCCGGGGAGGTCGCTGCCGGCTGCGGTCTGGCATGGAAGGCGTTGCCTGCCGATGAGGAACTGCTGCGCGGCAAACTCGCCGCGGCGGGCGTTCCCACCGAGGGCTATACCGTGATCGATATGTGGGAGGTCGTGCGATGATCTACCTGGATAACGCGGCGACGACCATGCACAAACCGCAGACGGTCATCGATGCCGTGACGCAGGCGATGTGCTCGCTCGGCAATGCCGGGCGCGGCGCCACGTCGGGTGCTCTCGATGCCGCTCGTACGATTCACGCTTGCCGTGCCAAGCTCGCGCGCCTTTTGGGTTGCCCGAGGGCGG
>CABUVH010000056.1 GCA_902494935.1 uncultured Collinsella sp. | reverse complement strand
CGATAAACATGATCTTGCCCTGGCCACGCTTGGCGACCACGCGGCCGCCGATCTTCACGACGTCCTCAGTATCCTCGCCATCGGCAAGATCGGCATATTTAGCCTCAATGTCGACGACATAGTCCTCGATCTCGGAGTGCTCGGGATAGGGGTTCTGGCCCGCCTCGAACAGGGCGGCGCGCTTTGCCAGACGCGTGGCGCGCTCGTCGTTGAGCGTCGAGGCATGATCGGCGACGTTCTGGTTCTCTGCCATAAGTTAGCTCCTCAAACTAAAACGCTCCCCAGGATTCGGTCCCAGGGAGCGAAAACATACCTTTACGCGGGACCGTGGTCTAGCGTGCGATCTTGGCGATGGTGTAGACGCGGGTCTTGCCAGAAGGTGTAACGACCTCAACGGAGTCACCCTCGCCGTGACCGATGATGGCGTGACCGACCGGAGACTCGTTAGAGATCTTGTGCTCGAGCGAGTTGGTCTCGGTGGTACCGACGAGCGTGACTTCCATGACCTCACCGTTGGGATCGATCAGAGAAACGGTGGAACCGATGGAGACGGTCAGATCGCCCGTGGTGGCAGCAACCTGAGCGTTGGCGAGGATGGCCTGAATCTCGGCAATGCGAGCAGCATTCTGGGCCTGCTTGTCCTTGGCGGCATCGTACTCGGAGTTCTCCGAAAGGTCGCCGAACGCGCGGGCTTCCTTGATGTCCTCGACGATCTCCTTGGCGTAATCGCCCTCACGCCAAGCGAGCTCCTCGACGAGCTTCTGGCGGCCCTCAGCGGTCAGTACGATCTGGCTTGCGTCCATACGGATATCTCCCCAACTATGATGTAACGATCAACTGTCAACAAAACGAAAAAGACCGGCTAGCCTGCGGGCAAGCCGGTCAGGTGCTCACCCCAAAGGGATGGGACTACTCTGCGTCCGCGTCGCTGTCCTCTGCCTGCTTTTTCTTGGCAGCAGCGAGCTTGGCCTCGAGCTCTGCGATCTCCTTGTCCTCCTTGGACTCCTCGACCACAACGTCCTCGGCCTGCTTGGTTTCGCCCTTATCGTCGCCCTCCATACCCTCGCGGATATTCTTGACGGTAGAGCCGAGAGACTTGCCGAGCTTCGGCAGGTTCTTAGGCCCGAAGATGATCAAGACAACGACGAGAATAATGATGAGCTCAGGAGCCCTCAGTCCAAACATGTAGACCTCCACAATACAGCGAGACAAGCTCGAATGAGTATACCGCGGGTGCCGCGGTATCACAACAATAGCTAAAAAAAGGGACCGCAAGAAGCGGTCCCTTCTCATGCTCTGGTCGGGTTGACTGGATTTGAACCAGCGACCCCTGCGTCCCGAACGCAGTGCTCTACCAAACTGAGCCACAACCCGTTAGCTCGACTATAGTAACAAAGATTTTCGTCGCGTGCTAGAGAAATTTTTATTTCTTTGGCGCGTCGATTTGAACCGTGTTGGGAATAAGCTCAGTCGCGCAGGCCCACCAGCCATTTTGCTGGGCAGCTCCCGCAAGATGGGCTGCTGCAGCGACGGTATCGCAAATGGCAAACGAGCAAGCACCCGAACCACACACGTCCACGGCAACGGTTCCCTCCTGTGCGCGCAGCCAGTCGAGAACTGCCTGGATCCGCGGCTCCATCTGCGCGGATATGACGCCCAGATTGTTATGAACGAGCGCATATGCCGCCCCGGCATCGCCGGCGCGTAAGACAGAAGCAATCGCATCGGGTTTTTCCGCGGGCACCGGGCTCTCATCAAATCGTCGATACGCTTCAACCGTTGAAACGCTCGTCTCGTGCGGTTTGACCAATACGACAGGTGTCGCCGGAAGCACAGGATACTCAGTGGCCAGCACATCTCCCCCGCCGACGTAGAATGCGGGACTCGTGTGCAAAAAAAACGGCACGTCGGCGCCGATACCGCGAGCGATGTCATCGAGCGCGGGGTCGGCACGGTCGATACCCCACAGCTCGGCCAAGGCAACGATGACCGCAGCGGCATCCGTCGAGGGGCCTCCCAGACCGGCGCACAGCGGGATACGCTTTTCGATCGTCACGCACACATTGGCATCGCGACCGTAACGCTCGGCCATAGCGATTGCCGCCCGATAGGCCGTATTTTTTTGCATGGGAAAATCGGATGCCGGAACCGTCTGGACGGTCAACGCCTGCGCCGGCGCGACCGTCACGGTATCGGCAAGACCGACGGCTGCCATCAGGGAATCGACCCTGTGATAGCCGCGGGCGTCGCGCTCGGTATGAACCCCCAGATAGAGGTTAATCTTTGCCGGCGCGGTAAGGATGAGGGACCGATCGGTCACCGTTAGTGCTCCTCGAGCTGGTTGCCGAGCGGGGTAAAGATATGTTCGCCGCTCTCGGGGTCGAACAGTTCGACCTGGCCGGTAAGGACATCGATGTACTGGTAGGACTGACGCGATTTGCGGCCACGACGCTCGTCAACCTCAACGATAAAGACAGCGGGGTGGACGCTCTTGATGGTGCCCATGCGCTCGATGACGCGGGTACGGCCCATGTTGGCCTTAACCTTGACGCGATCGCCCACCATATCGGTCAGCTTCTCGTGGATGTCGTCGACGTGATTGACTTCCATCTCTTCCATGAATAGGGCCTCCAGAGGGTGCAATTCAAAAAGGGGATAATACCCCTAAGATAGACAAAACTCTAATACTATAGCACCCTGCTGCAGCCATACGCAAGCAGCTAAAAAAGCCCGGTCTCAAATACGCTCCAGACGACAACTTCGCATGACCAGCTCACGTCAGCGAACGACCACCATTCGAGCCAAGGTGTCGCGAAAGAGGAGCGACGCGTACTTTGGTACGCGAGCGACGGTTTGAGCGACAGATTGGCCGAATGGTGGCCGTGCAGCGTCGAGTAGTTACGCGGTTTGGTAAAACCGCGTAACCTAAAGATTGTCTGTGTCCAGAACGATGGTGAACGGACCGTCGTTGACCAGGTCGACCTTCATATCGGCGCCAAAGATACCGTGCGCCACATGCTCAACGTCCTGAGCGACGAGTGTCAGAAAGTACTCGTAAAGTTCGTTAGCGACATCGGGCGCGCCGGCGTCCGTAAACGACGGACGGCGGCCGTGGCGGCAGTCGGCAAACAGCGTGAACTGCGACACCACGAGCACCTCGCCGTCGACATCCGCCAGCGCCAAGTTGGTCTTGCCGTTCTCATCCTCGTTGATACGCAGCCCGCGGAGCTTGCCCCACAGCTTGTCGGCTTCGGCGCGTGTGTCGCCGTGGCCCACGCCCAGCAGCACCAGGTAGCCGCGTCCAATGCGGCCCACGCACTCGCCGTCGACTGTCACGCCGGCGTTGAGCACGCGCTGTACCACCGCACGCACGGCCTACTCCTCGCCCGTCAGCTTGGCGGACAGATGCTCGAGCGCATGGAATCGATGGCTGATGGCGTTCTTCTCGTCCGCCGTGAGCTCGGCCATAGTCTTGCCCGGCGTATCGACCGGCAGGAACAGCGGGTCGTAGCCAAAGCCGTGATCGCCGCGGCCCTCGTGCGCGATAACGCCCTCGCAGGTGCCCTCACCATAGGTGACCAGGCCGTCCGTGTCGATGAGCGCGACGACGCTCATAAAGCGTGCAGTGCGATCCTCGTCTGCCACGCCCTCCAGATTCACGAGCAGCTTGGCGTTGTTGGCGGCATCGTCGCCGTGCACGCCCGCATAGCGCGCGCTATACACGCCAGGCTCGCCGTCCAGGGCATCAACGACCAAGCCCGAATCGTCGGCAATGGCCATAAGGCCCGTCTCCTCAACCGCGGCTTGGGCCTTGATGATGGCGTTCTCCAAAAACGTCGTGCCGTTTTCCTCGGGATCCTCAAAATCACCCAGCTGGCCGAGCGCCACAAAGCGAACCTCGGGCATGACCTTGCCCAAAATGGCCTCGATCTCGGTGAGCTTATGGGCGTTGCCCGTTGCCACGACAATGGTCGCCGCCGGGTCGAGGGTGTCGATGTCGATCTTCTCAAGTGCCATGAGTGGTCTCCTTGTCTCTATAGCAATGCCGCGCCGAGGGCGACGAGGGCCTCCGCCTCTCCCCTCTCAATCAACGGCAGTCTTATACTTCGTCGTTTTCGCAGATAAAACCTGCCAAAATTAACATCCCTTTTTGGCAGGTTAGGCGAGGGCTTGGCGCTGGAGCTCGATGAGCTCGGCAATGCCCTTGTCGCCCAAATCGAGCAGGGCATTGAGGCGCTTGCGGTCGAAGGGCGCCTGCTCACCAGTGCCCTGGAGCTCGATCATCTCACCGGTATCGGTGGCGACAAGGTTCATGTCGACCTCGGCGTGACTGTCCTCGGAATAATCCAGGTCGAGCAGGGTGTTGCCGTCGACAACTCCCATGGAAATCGCGGCGACCTGGCCCGTGAGCGGGATGCGCTCGAGCTTACCCGCCTCGACCCACATGGCAAGGGCGTCGTGCAGTGCCACCCAGGCGCCGGTAATGCTCGCCGTTCGCGTGCCGCCGTCTGCCTGAATCACGTCGCAGTCGACGGTGACGGTATACTCGCCGAGCGCCTTCATGTTGACGACGGTGCGCAGGCTACGGCCGATAAGGCGCTCGATCTCCATGGAGCGACCCTTGCGGTTGGCGTGCTCGCGCTTGCAGCGCTTGCCGGTCGATGCCGGCAGCATGGCATACTCCGCCGTTACCCAACCGGCCTTGGCGCCCTTGCGCCAGCCCGGCACGCCCTCCTCGATGGTGGCAGCGCACAGCACGCGCGTATCGCCAAACTCGGCCAGGCACGAACCGTGGGCGTGCTTCATGACGCCGCGAGTAAGCTTGATGGGGCGCAGCTCATCGGCGGCGCGGCCGTTGGCGCGGTTGACCTGCATGTACTCCATAGAAATATCCTTTCGGCAAAAGATGTGGCGAAGGCTCTGGCAGCTGCCTTACATCTATTTCAGCTCATCGATATCGATATGTTCGATGCTCTTGAGCGGCTGACCAAAGATAAAGCTGCCCGCCACCGCAAACTCGGCAATGTTATCGGCCGTCGTGGCAAAACGATGCTGCGGCTCGGCGGCGTCGCCCGCCAGCTGTTCGCGGCGCGTGAGGATATCGGTCAGCTCGCGTGTGGTCTCCTCGGCGGAACTCACGACGCGCACCCCAGGCCCCAGCGCATGGCGGATAGGTCCCACCAACAGCGGAAAATGCGTACAGCCGAGCACCACGGTATCGATACCGTGGTCGCGCAGCGGCTCAACCGTGGCACCCACCAGCGCACGCACGGCAGGCGTATCGAAGATGTCCTCGTTCTCAAGCCACTGTTCCTGCAGATGTGCACCCGAGGCGAGCTCGTGTTCGACAACCTCGACAAAGCTCGAGGCTGGACAGCCGTATACATCGACGCCGGCATCCAGGTCCTGAATGGCGCGCGTATAGGCGCCCGAGCGAATGGTGAGGTTGGTGGCGAGCACGCCCACGCGACGCGTACGCGTGCTGTTGATTGCCGCACGGGCACCCGGCGCGATCACACCGATCACGGGAACGTCGAGCACCTGCTGGGCCAGACGCAAGGCCGCAGCGGTCGCCGTGTTGCAGGCGATGACCATAATCTTGACGTCGTGCTTCGAAAGCCAACGACCCGCCTGCAACGCAAACGAGCGCACCTCATCCTCGGTGCGCGTGCCGTAGGGGCAGCGCTTGGTGTCGCCAAAGTAGTAGACGGACTCGTGCGGCAGCGCCGTCGCAATCGCGCGCGCAACCGTCAGACCGCCCAAACCAGAATCGAACACGCCAATCGGGCGCGTATCACCTGCCGAATTCTCGATATCGGACATTACCTCACCAGTCTCTCTCGAAAAGACATGTCCAAGTGCGGCGACGCCGCGCTACGAACGCGCCGCGACCAGCAGCTCTGCCGTCGCCGCCCAACCGTCGACAATTTTGCCGCGCGTAACGAAAGCGTTCTCGCAAGCAGCCAGGAACTCGGGCGCGCCGGCGCTCGTCAGGCCATTCTCGACCAAGCAGAACGTGCCCACGTGATCGGCCATGTAGAAGTCGGACTCGGAGTCGCCGAGCGCGAGCGTCTCCTCGCGCTCGATCCCCAGGTGCTCGCAGAAGCGCGCAATGGCGACGCCTTTGTTGAGGCCCGCGGGGTTGATGTTGAATGCGCGACCGTCCTCGACGCGATCGAGCTCGAGCGTCGTCGGCTTGGACAGGTGAGTCAGATGGCCGTTGCAAGCCCAGATCAGACCGCAGCCGGCCTCGTCCAGGATGGCCTGAACCTCATCGTCGGGCACATCGCCGCGCATACCGACGGTGACCTCACGGTATTTGTAGCCGGTCGACATGTCGTTGTGATACTCGATCTTGTGCGGCCAGCGGGCGAGGATCTTCTCGCACACGCCGGTCTGCTCGATCACCTGGTGCGGCGTGAGGCCGCAAGAGGGGTCGTAGGGCATGTCGCCGGTCAGATACTCCCAATCGTTGGCTTTGAGGTCGTACATGACCAGGCCGCCCATCTCACCAATGTAGGAGTTGAGGCCGAGCACGCGCGCGTCCTCGTGGATCATGGTACGGTTGCGGCCCGAGGTGGGAACCACCTGAATACCAGCGCGAGCGAGCGCCACGACGGCCTCGACGAGTTTGGTCGAGGGGTTGCCGTCGTTGTCGCGCAGCACGCACGAGCCGGGTGCGAGCATCGTGGCATCCAGGTCGGTAAAGACGTACTTGACCTTGGCCAAGCGCTCGCGCATCTCGCCCGAAAGCTCGGCAACGGTCGGCAGGGTGTTGTGGGACATGGTTACTCCGTTTACGTAGAAGGGTTTGGACTTGGACGGCATGTTTTGATTGAGGGAACACGCTTATGGCGACAGCGCACTCAGGGCGCCGCCGCCATCATGGTTCATTAGTCAAACTGGGTAACATCGATCAGGCGATTGGCCAACGAAAGGTCGCTCTCGATGGGCACGAACTCGTCGCCCACGTGCATGAGCTCCTCGTCACCCTTTGCCAGCAGCAAGACAATGGTGGGAGCATCGGGGTTGACGTACTCCTCGCGCGCCGCCTTGAACGCCGCATGCACAGCGGCTTCGCGATCGAGGATGATCTTGTTCGGCGTATCGTCGGGAACATGTTCGGCAAGCTCGCGACAGACCTTCATCGGGTCCTCGTGAGCCGGGTCCTCATTGGCAAAGATCATCAGGTCGGAATATGGTGCGGCCTCGCGCGGAAGCTGCTCGCGGCGCTCCTGAGCCTTGCCGCCGGCAGCGCCAAACACTGCGATGACCGGGCTGGCGGGAAACGCGCGCTTCACCGACGAGAAAAGTGAGCGGAACGAAAGCTGGTTGTGCGCGTAGTCGACGACGCAAATCACGCGACCGTCCTTCGACTCCACAACCTCCATGCGGCCCGGCACGCGCAGCTTGGAGAGACCCTTCTTGATGGCATCGATACCGATGCCGATCTCGCGCGCGGCGGCGATAGCGACCAGCGCGTTTTCCACGTTAAAGTCGCCCGCGATACCCAGCAGGACCTTCTCCCCCGCCTCGGGCTCGTCGGCGCACAGGCCATGCAAGTTGAACTCGATGCTAAAGCCGACCATGCGTACATCGCTCGCCCACAGGCTTGCCTCGGGATGCTCGACGCCAACGGCCACCAAGCGCTCGGCCGTCGACGCTGCCTCCAGCACACGGTCGACCTCTTCGGTGCCCAGATTCACCACGGCAGTCTTTGCCTGGTCAAAGATCCTGAGTTTGCTCTCAAAATAATCCTCGAAGGTCGGGTGCTCGATCGGCGAGATGTGGTCGCGGCCGATGTTGAGGAAGCACGCCACGTCAAACGGCAGATTCTCGACGCGTTGGTACTTGAGCGCCTGGCTCGAGACCTCCATGACCATGGACTGGCGACCGGACGTGCGGCAGTTGGCGATATGGCGCCAGACCTCGGGGGCCTCGGGCGTAGTATTGGTGCTCTCGTAGCACTCGATGCCATCGTCGGTACTCACCGAGCCGATCATACCGCAGGACTCGCCCGCCGCCCTGATGATGGACTGGAGCATAAAAGCGGCCGTGGTCTTTCCCTTGGTGCCGGTGATGCCCACGATCTTGACGTCGTGGTCGGGACGGTCGTAGACCTCCGGCGGCAGCAGGGCCATGGCCGTGCGAACACTATCAACAACCAGCATCGCAGCACCGCTCTCCTGCGCCAGCGGCTCCAGAGACTCGACCAGTGACTCCTCGCACACAAATGCGACGGCGCCCGCATCGAGCGCCATGCTCAAAAACGCGGGCTTAAAGGCAGCACCTTTACAGAAGAACACGTCACCTGCCGAGACCGCGCGCGAATCAAACGAGCAACCGGTCACGGCACGCTCGTCAACCTGCTCTGATGCGCGCAGCTCGCCGCACACATCGAGAAGCTTGGCAAGCGTATCGACCGTGGTCACGGTCGCGGAATCCGAATGGTGCATCTTTCACCTTTCTCAGCCATTTGGCAGGGACGGTTTTCATAGTAACTGAAACGTGCTCGCGCAAAAACGGCTCCCGGAGGAGCCGTTACGCGCAGGCGTTCGTAAGCCGAGGCTAGGCAGCCTGAACAGAAGGCTGGCCCTCGTCGATAAAGAAGCGCTTGTACCACACTAGGAACACGAGCGGCGTATAGATCTTGCGCTGGAAATCGCCCTTGCCCGCAAAGTGCAGATCGAGCAGGTGCATAAGCTCGTCGGTATTGAAGAACTCGCTTGCCCACGGCGCGGTGAAGTACTCCTTGACATAGTCGTACCACTTTTGCTCGCGCAGCCAGTAGACAATCGGCACCGGGAAGCCCACCTTGGGACGGGTGGCCCACTCATCGGGCAGCGACTTGTTGGCAGCGTGGCGGAGTACCTGTTTGTTGCCGTTCTCGTTGATGCGGTAGCGGTCGGGAATGTGCTCGGCGAACTCCATGACTTTGCGGTCCAGGAAGGGCACGCGCAGCTCCAGTGAGTGTGCCATGCACATCTTGTCGGCCTTGAGCAGAATGTCGCCCGGGAGCCACATGTTCATGTCCAGGTACTGCTTCTTGACCAGCTCGGGCTGACCCTTCACGCGCGCATAGATGGGAGCGGCAAGCTCGAAGGCGCCGTCGCCGGTGTTGTACTCGGGCTTGAGCACGCCGTCGACCTCGCGCTCCGGCCATACCAGAGCCTGTCCCAGGAACGACTTCTCGGGGATCTCGGCACCCTTGACCAGGAAGTTATGTCCCTTGAAGTACGGCATATGCAGCGCCAGGTTACCGAGCGCGCGACGGACGGGCAGCGGCACCATCTTTTTGTACTTGCGCACCGGGACCGTATCCTCGTAGTAGGCGTAGCCGCCAAAGAGTTCGTCGGCGCCTTCGCCCGAAAGCACCACGGTGACGTCCTTGCGGGCCATCTCGGCCAAGAACCACAGCGGCACGGAAGACAGGTTGGACTGCGGCTCGTCCATGTGATACTGGATGTCCTCGAGCGCACCGAAGAACTCGTCGGCGGTAATCATCTTGCGAACGTTTTCGACGCCGAGCTTATCGGAAAGCTCCTTGGCGTAGTTGGTCTCGTTGAAGTTCTTGTAGTCAAAGCCCACCGAGAAGGTCTTGTCGGGCATGAGGCAAGCGGCGATGTAGCTGGAGTCGACGCCACCGGAGAGGAACGACGCGACCTTGACGTCGGCGATGCGATGGGCCTCGACGCTCTCGTGCACGACCTCGTCCAGCTCATCGACATACTCTTCGAACGGCTTCTCGACGGCAGAGTAATCGCAATCCCAGTAGCGCTCGATGTTCATCTTGCCGGTCGGGATATCGACGGTAAAGTAGTGCGCCGGCGGCAGCTTGTAGACACCCTCGAAGAAGGTCTCCTCAGTCGCCGAATACTGCAGCGTCATGTACGGACGCAGAGCCTTTTTGTTGACCGCCTTGTGGAAGTGCGGGTAGTCCAGGAAGCTCTTGATCTCGGAACCAAAGAGCACGCCCGGAGCGCCGTCGCCCGCATCGGCCATGGGATAGTAGTAGAGCGGCTTGATGCCAAAGATGTCGCGGGCGCCAAAAAGCTTGTTCTTCTTTTTGTCCCAGATGACGAAGGCGTACATACCGCGCAGACGATCGAGTACGGCCTCGCCCCACTCCTCGTAGCCGTGCAGGAGGCTCTCGGTGTCGGCGCCGCAGTGGAACTTGTAGCCCTTGGCCTCGAGCTCGGAACGGAGTTCTTGGAAGTTGTAGATCTCGCCGTTGAAGACAATGACGACGCTGCCGTCCTCATTGGCCATGGGCTGAGCGCCGGACTCGGTCAGGTCGAGGATCGACAGGCGGCGGAAGCCGAGGGCAACGCGGCCGTCGATAAACTGACCGCCCATGTCGGGACCGCGATGGACGATGCGGTCCATCATCTTGGTGAGCACCTCGGATTGGTTATCCGTCCCACCGACAAAACCGACAAAACCGCACATATACTATCCCCTCTGCTGTTGCTGGGCATCAAATCGAATCAGTAGCTTTTGAGTATACCCGAGGGCGTAAAGAGGGGCGGAATGTTCAGGCAATCTCAACTGAATCAGCTCCGCTGTGACACGCGCGAGTTACCTTTAATGGATATGAGGTGAATGAGGCGATTGTTTTGCTATACTCTCTCCGCACGGGCGATTGGCGCAACGGTTAGCGCAGGTGCTTTACACGCACAAGGCTGGGGGTTCGAATCCCTCATCGCCCACCACCGAATTGGAAACGGTCCTCGCAAGGGGACCGTTTTTGTTTGGGCCCGGTGCATGGGATTCGG
>CABUVH010000055.1 GCA_902494935.1 uncultured Collinsella sp. | reverse complement strand
CTCACGACGGAGGCGCCACTGGCGCCTCCTGTTCGTGCGGAACTTATATCGAGCAAAGGTCCGGGGCCTCGCTACGGGGCGGCCAAGTTGACGTAGCTGAGATGCAGCATGCGGTCTGCTCGCTCCTCGAAGTTCTTAGTGGAAATGAGTTGACTTGCAGCAACGCTTTGCTTGCGATGACGGTTGAGCTGCAACCCAGTTTTTATTGGACCTCGAACCCTATACTCGATGTTCGTTTCGTTCATTGAGTTGCCTTTTGCATGAGGTCGGGACATATCGTCCCGCCCGCAGTTTCGCAGGCCGAAGGCCGAGAATGTTTGAGGACGGGATGATATGTCCCGACCTCCCGGGAGAGTTACCTATGAACTACGCGAACATTAAGTATTTCGACATTGCTGATGGGGAAGGCGTTCGTACTTCTCTGTTTGTGAGCGGGTGCCGTCGTGGGTGCAAGAACTGCTTTAACTCTGTCGCGTGGGACTTTGCTGCGGGCGAGCCGTTCGATCGTGCCGTCGAGGACAAGATTATCGAGAGCCTCGATCATCCCTTTATTGACGGCCTGACGATTCTGGGCGGCGAACCTATGGAGCCCGAGAATCAGGCGGGACTCGTTGAGTTTGTCGAGCGCGTTCGTGCCGCTTATCCTGCGGGGTCAGGAAAGACCATTTGGTGTTTTACCGGCGACGTGCTCGAGGAGCTTATGCCGGGTGGTCGTCACCATACCGAGGTCACGGACCGTATCCTTGCCTGCCTCGATATGTTGGTGGATGGCCCGTTTGTTCAGGATCTGTACGATATCTCATTGCGCTTTAGGGGCTCGAGTAACCAGCGTGTAATCGATATGAACGCTACGCGCGACCGTGCTGAGCGCGAGGGCGTTGTGCTTTGTGATGCGGTTGAACTTTGGCGTGATGATCCGGTCTATTCGACCCATACTATGTAGCTTGTGGTCGATGCCGAAGAGCGTGGTACCATAGCGCGAACGCAAAATCGGAAAAGTGAGGCCCAGATGGTCGATCAGGAAAAAGTCGAGGCCGCCATTAAGCTGTTGCTTGAGGGCATAGGCGAGGACCCAACTCGTGAGGGCCTGCTGGAGACCCCGGCGCGCGTTGCCCGTATGTATGGTGAGATCGCCGGCGGTATGGACCAGAGTGCCGAAGAGCACCTGTCCAAAACCTTTGCCGTCGCCTCGAACGACTTGGTTATCGAGCGCGACATCACGTTTTACTCGCTGTGCGAGCATCATCTGCTGCCGTTTTATGGCAAGGCTGCGATCGGCTATATCCCTAACGGTCGCGTGGCGGGTCTGTCTAAGCTCGCTCGCACGGTTGAAGTCTATGCCCGTCGTCTGCAGCTGCAGGAGCAGCTGTGTGCGCAGGTTGCCGACGCTCTCATGGATTATCTCGCTCCCCAGGGAGCGATTGTGCTCATGGAGGCTGAGCATATGTGCATGACCATGCGCGGCGTGCAAAAGCCCGGCACCAAGACCGTGACGCTCGCTCGCCGCGGCGTCTTTGAGACCGATCCCGCGCTCGAGGAGCGGTTCTTTAGGATGCTGGGCCGATAGCATGAGGGTCGTCAACGACTTTACATCGAAGACCGATGAGGGGACGTCGCGTCGCGGCTTCATGGCTTCGGGCCTGGCCCCCTTTGGTGCCATGCCTCGCATTGATTACATTTGTGCCAACGGGCTGTTTCGGCGGCACCTGGGCAACATTGCGCAGTTGGAATCGGGGCGCATCTTCTGCCGCCACGGTATTGACCATCTGCTCGATGTCGCTCGCATTATGTGGATCAAGAATCTCGAGGAGCAGCTCGAATTTGACCGCGAGGTCATCTACGCCACGGCACTTCTTCACGATATCGGCAAAGATGAACAGTATGAATCGGGTATATCCCATGATGTTGCAAGCGAGCGCGTCGCTGATGCAATTCTCGGCGGCATGCCCGATGACGTGGCGTTTGAGCCGGCCGATGCCGCAGCCATTAAGACGGCCATTCTGGGCCATCGAAAGCTGCGCGTGAACAGCCAACCGCTTGAGCGTCTGCTCTATGCGGCCGACAAGGCCTCGCGCGCCTGCTTCGCATGCCCCGCGCGCAATGCTTGCAACTGGAGCGATGATAAAAAGAACCTGTCGATTCGCGTGTAGTTAGTTTGCGCGGTCGGGGTTCTAAACGAAGGAGACGATCGCGATGAGTAACAAAAAGCTGCCCGAGAATGCAACCAAGACTGAAGGCGCCGAGCTCGCCCGCCGTGGCAGGGGCGAAATATCCACCGCAACGGCGGTGCCCCACGTGAGCTATGACGATCTGCGCCATGCCGACCGTATTGTCATTGACGGGCTTGAGGTTTTTGCCAACCATGGTGTGTATCCCGAGGAGAACGCGCTGGGCCAGAAGTTCATCGTGTCCTTGGTGCTCTATGCCGACCTGCGCGCTGCGGGGGAGCACGATAACCTGGACGCCTCGATTGACTACGGCTCGGTGTGCCACGATGTCGATGGCTATCTGCGCGAGCATACGTTTAGGCTCATCGAGGCGGCAGCTGAGGGTACGGCCCAGATGCTGCTGCGCCGTTATCCCTCGCTGCTTGGTGTGCGCATCAAGCTCGATAAGCCTTGGGCGTCCGTCGGTCTTCCCCTGGCAAGCTGCGGTGTCGAGATCGAGCGCGTGCGCTAACCGGTACTAATATGTCTCTATGGGTGGCTGCTTGAGCCGCTGGGACAGTGCTCTATTGTTGGGGCAGTATGTGTCGAGCAGGACGTGGAACCGCTGGTTGTGGCTTGGCTCGAGCAAGTGGACGAGCTCGTGGGCGACAACCATGTCGAGGCATTCGATGGGATAGGCGGCAAGTTCGCGTGCGATGCGAATGGCGCCGGATTTGGGAGTGCATGAGCCCCAACGCGTTTTCATGCTGCGTACGGAAACGCGAGAAACGGCGACACCCATTGCGATTTCGTATGCGTGCACCATATCGCGCAGCGCCGATGTGACTTCGGACGTATAGAGCTGGTCGATGTGGGCTTGGAGCTCATCGGACGTTAGGCCGTCGAGGATTGCGTGCCGCTTGGTCTGTGGGCTTTCATCCGATTTATCGGTACCCATAAAACTTGCGAAGGTGGCCTGCTTGGGCCGCGGCGCGGGTGATGCAAAGTTGTGATCGAGTGCGTCCTGTACCGTGATGGGCTTGCCCCAAAGCGCAATGATGGACGAGGGGCTGAGCGGCTCTCGCGCTGTCGCCTGATGTTGCTCACGCTGGTCAAGTCGGCTGATAATCCAGGCGCTGTTGCGCTTCACAAACGCTTCGATACGCTCGCGGCTGGCGCCGAGCGGTGCGCTGGCGTGGGCCTCACCGCTCGATGTGATGCGTAGGTTGAAGTTCTTGACGCGCTTTTTGGTAACGACGACGGGGATGGATGTGCCATCCGGTCGGGATACGGTAATCGTAAATTGCTGCGTCAAAAGCGGTCCTTCAGGTTGGGGACGGGCCGGCATGTCGACCGTTCGGCATGCCGGCCCGCTCAAGGGACGTGAAATTAATAACGCTCAAAGAAGGCAAGCGCGTTATCGCTGCAGAGCTTCTGCATCACGGTCTTGCCAAAGTGCTTGGAGAGCATGTTCTGGAATTCGGGCATCTTGCTGGCATCGGAGAGGAAAGCGGGCACCGTGGCGCCGTCCCAGTCGCCGCCGAGCGCGATGACGTCCTCGCCGCCCAGGTCGAGCCAGTGCTCGATATGTGCCGCCAGCTGGTCGAAGGTGACGTCTGCGGCGGTCTTGTCGGTTGCGTCGTTGGAAAGGAACTCGCTGCAGTAGTTGAGGCCGACGATGCCACCCATGTCGCGAATGGTGCAGAACTGGTCGTCGGTGAGGTTGCGCTTGACGCCGCAGACGGTGCGGGAGTTGGAGTGGCTGGCGACAAAGGGGCGCGTGGCGTGGGCGACAACCTCGTCAAAGCACTCATCGTTGAGGTGGGAGACGTCGAGTACCATGCCGGCGTGCTCCATCTGCGTAAGTGCCTCGATGCCGGCGGCGGTGAGGCCGGCGTGGGTATCGTGCCCGCTCGCGAGCGGTCCCTGCGCGTTCCAGCTGAGTGATGACATGAGCACGCCCAAGCTCTTGAGCACCTCGATTAGCGCGGGGTCCTCGGCAAAGAACGTGGCGTTTTCGATGGTGTGGATGCAGGCGACCTTGCCGTCCTTGAGCGCGGGGCGAATGTCTGCGGCGCTGCGTACGTTGACCATGCGGTCGTGGTTGAGCGTTGCCTGGCCGCTCATATGCGCCATGATCTGCGCCTGGAAGCGCGCGGCGTGGGCGGCGGGAATCTCATCGGGGACAAACGTGGCGAAGCACTGTGCCCATGGCGTGTTGCCGATCTTTGCGAGCGAGATGGCGCAGGCGTTGCCCTCGATGAGGTCGAAATCTTGCGGATGCGTTTCGTCGCCGGGGAAATAACCGTCGGTGCCGGCGGTAAAGCGCAGGTCGAGATCGAGCGTGGCCCAGCCGATGCGGTCGGCGGTGTCGCAGTGTAGGTCAAATACGGGATATGCCATGGTTCCTCCGGTTGCAGCGTTTCTTTGCAAACTGTCTTTGAATTGTATGACTAGGGTATAGTTAGCGCCATATGTTCACGGCGGCCCGCGTTGTGCGCCGCCCTTATCACGGAGGTTACCATGTCCAACCAGGGCAAGAAGGTCAAGACCCATTATCGCGGCACGCTCGATGACGGCACGCAGTTCGATAGCTCCTACGATCGCGGCGAGCCGCTGGAGTTCACCTGCGGCGCCGGCCAGATGATCAAGGGCTTCGACGCCGCTGTTGTCGACATGCAGGTGGGCGAGAAGAAGACCGTGCACATTCCTGCTGCCGATGCCTACGGCGAGCACAATCCCGAGATGGTTCTGACCTTCCCGGCCGAGCAGGTTCCCAACATCGAGCAGATCGAGAAGGGCATGAAGCTCTTCCTGTCCACGCCGAGCGGTATGCCCGTCCCCGCCGTGGTCATCGACGTGACGCCCGAGGCCGTGACGCTCGACGCCAACCACGAGCTGGCCGGCAAGGATCTCAACTTTGATATCGAGCTCGTCGAGGTCGAGGGTTAGGCTATGCCTGCAAATCTGGTTTCGACAGCGTGCCTCGGAAATCTCAACGACCCTTCCTATGAGCTTTTGCTTCGCCGGGAGCTGGGCGGTGTCTTTGAGGTCGATGAGCTGCTGCTCGATTGGGACCAGGCTGATGTATGCGCATTTGTGGGCGTGACGGAGCTGGGGCGCACGGTCGATGTTCGGCTGGATGCTGCCGACGGCGGTCGTCTTGCCGATGGCGACGTGCTCGCCATTGACCGTTCGGGTGTGGTGCCCGTGGCGGTTGTCGTGCGCCTGCGCAGCGCCGAGGTTTATTTGGTCGAAGTCGACCGCATGGATCCGATTGCGCTCGCGCATGCGTGCTGGGAGATCGGCAACATGCATGCGCCGCTCTTCCGGGGCGACTCGGACGAGCATACCGTGCGCATGTATACGCCGGTGCAGCCTGTTTTGGGCCGCATGCTCCGGGGTATCGAGGGTGTTCGGCTCTCGGTGGTTACCCGTGAACTCGATACGGACCGGCGCTTTGCGTCGAGTGCGGCGGAGGTCGTCGTTAGCATGGCTCCGGACTTTACCATCGTAAAAAAGACGCGCGGCTAAGCGCGCGTATGCGCAAGACGGGCTTTGAGGGGCGACCAATCAAGGTCCGTCTTGCTGTTGATAGGAGGCTTTGGGGAAGCGTATGGGTCTTGAGGGAATCAAGTTGATTGCATGCGATTTGGACGGCACGTTGCTGCACCCGGGGGAGCGCGAGCCGCGTTCCGAGGCCTTTGAGCTTATCGATGAGCTGCATCGTCGCGGTATCGTGTTTATGCCGGCGAGCGGCCGTCAATATGCGAGCTTACGCTATCTGTTTGCCCCGGTGGCCGATGAGCTCGCCTATGTATGCGAAAACGGAGCCCTGGTGATGAGCGAGGGGCGTGCCGTTGTCAAGCGTTCCATGGAGCGTGGCCTTGCTATGGATATCGCGAATGCCGTGGTTGCGTATCCCCATGCCGACGTGACCCTTTCGTGCGAGGGGCACCTCTACGCCATGAGCGGCAACGATGCGTTCGTCGACCATTTGCGCTATGAGGTCCACTGCGATGTGGCGGTGGTCGACCGTCCCGAGGACATCGACGAGGACGTCATTAAGATTGCCTTCCAGACGCCCGAGGTGGATCAGCCAGCGGCGCTGGAGCATTTTGAGCGCCTCTTTAGCGACCGTGTCGACGTGATGACGTCGGGAACCGAATGGACGGACTTTATCGGTTTCGGTTCGGGCAAGGGCTCCGCGCTTGCCGATTACGGTCGTGCCCTGGGGATTTCGCCCGATGAGATGATGGCGTTTGGCGACAATGAGAACGATCGCGACATGCTCAACGTCGTGGGCCATCCCTATCTGATGGAGAGCTGCAATCCCAGCATGCGTGGCATCAACGACCGCGTTCGCTATGTGCGCACGGTCGAAGAAGAACTGTGCCGCCTGCTCGCCGAGTAGGTTTTCGGGACATGCCTAGAAATGTGCTGCTTGCTGTAGCGGATGGGCAAGTAGATTTGCGGGCATGTCCCAAACATCTACCGGCAGTCGGGGCAGAGACCCTCGAAGATGGTGTAGTGCGACGTGACGTGCCAGCCGATTTGCTCGGACGCTTTGGCGTCGAGCTGGGCATCGAAGGGGAGCGGTACGTCGATGACGCGGCTGCACGAGGTGCAGATGATATGCGCATGCGGCTCGATGGTGCGATCGAAGCGACTCCCGCCCGGCGTCTTGATCGAGAGGATTTCTCCGGCATCTGCCAAGAGATTGAGGTTGCGGTAGACCGTGCCGCGGCTGATCTTGTCATCCTGTTCGCGCACGGCGTTGTAGATCTCGTCGGCGGTGGGATGGTTATAGCTTTGGCGCACGGCGTCAAGAACCAGCTTTCGCTGCTTGGTATTCCTTCTTTGCACCGCCATGCGCCTCGCCTCTTTTCTATCAACGGTCGTAGGTAAATGATACCGTATTTAGCACACAATACTAATAATGAGGACTGAAACCGTCTTCATTGGCAAGTGGGGCTCGGGCCTGGGCATCTACGAGGCGAAAACGCGTTCCCATGCGCTCGTAGGAGGCATGAAGTGCCTCGAGATGAGATAGGATGTCTGCCGGAGCTCCCTGTATCTCCATCTCGACTGAGCCGTCTTCCATGTTACGCACCCAGCCGGTGAGTGCGCGTGCCTGCGCGAGGTTGGTGTTGGTGAAGCGGAAACCGACGCCCTGGACCTGCCCCTCCCACCGCAGGAAATAGCGCTGCGGGGCGTCTTGAGTGGCCTCGTCGCTTGCGAGCACGGTGAGCCTACGGCGCAGCTCAAGCTCAACGCCAGAGGGCTTTTGGGGTTCGCGGCTGCCGCCGGTGACGCCCGAGAAAAGCTTGTCGAAAAAACCCATCGCTATGCCTGCTTGTTAGAGTCAGCGGGGAAGGCGATACCCGCCTGCTGGCGCACGGCATCCATGATACGCAGTGAGACGAGCGTAACGTCGCGGTAGTGGCCAAGCTCGTGACGTCCCGCCGGGGTCTCCCAAATCTCTTCCTTGACGTTATCGATGCCGCCGATGGCGGTGATAAAGTCTGTGAGTTCGTATTCCATGGTGTTGCTCGATTTGGGCAGGTCGAGCACGCGGCCGTTGTCGCTCTGTTCGCGCGGTGCCTCGGTCGCCGAGCCGCGTACGACGTCGCCGCGATAGTCGATGCGGACGTTGCGGGGCGTGGACAGATGGTCGATCTGGATAGTGCCACGCTCGCCTTCGATCTGCGAGGGCAGCAGGTCATTCGTAATTTTGGAGTGCGCGAGCTCGACGGAGATACGGCCACCGCCGTAGCTGGCGAGGACGGAACCACAGCCATCGATGGGACCGTGCGTGAGCTGTCGCGTGGTGGGGTCGAGCAGCGTAGTCATGCTCGTAAGGCCGGAGGGCATGCCGAAAATCTCGACCATGGGCTCGACGGTGTAGACGCCAATATCCATGAGGGAACCCGATGCCATGTTGCAGTCGAAGATATTGGTGGCGCGTCCCGCGAGAATCTCGTTGTAGCGCGAGGAATATTTGCCAAAGCGCAATGAGGCGCGGCGGATGGGGGCGATCTCGCCCAGGGCGTCTTCGATGGCGTGGAAGGTGGGATCGTGGAGGGGGCGCATGGCCTCGAGGGCTACGACGCCCGCCGCCTCGGCTGCGCGAAAGACCTCGAGCGCCTGCGCCTCGGTGGCGCAGAAGGGCTTCTCGACGATGACGTGCTTGCCACCGGCGATGCAGGCAAGGGCCTGCTCGTAGTGAAGTGCGTTGGGGCTGCCGATATAGACGGCGTCGACGTCGGCGGCTGCCGCGAGCTCATCGAGTGAAGTAAAGTTTCGCTCGCCACCGCGCTCGGCGGTAAAGGCAGCACCGCGATTGGCATCGCGCGAGAGCGTGCCCACAAACGCGGCTTGGTCGTTGGCGTTGAGGACCTGGATAAAGTCGTCGGTGATCATGGATGTGCCGATGGTCGCGATGCGCAGCATACGTCCCCCTTGCGTTGTTTGGTCTACAGGATGAGTGTAGCGCGTGGGGATATAAAGCTGCGCGAAAATGCTATTACAGGTCGTTCTCGTTAAAGCCGGTGTCGATATCGAGGTTGGCTCCGTCGGCCGCGGTGGTGGCGAGCTCGTCGCAGCGCTCATTGAGCTCATGGCCGGCGTGACCCTTAACCCAGATGAACTCAACCTTGTGCTTGCTTTTGGCGGTGAGTAGGCGCTCCCACAGATCGCGGTTCTTGACAGGCTGCTTGTTGGCGGTCTTCCAGCCGCGTTTTTTCCATCCGTCAATCCAGTGCTTGTTGAAGGCGTTGACGACGTACTGCGAATCGGAATGGACTTCGACGTCGCAGGGGCGGTTGAGTGCCTCGAGCGCCACGATAACGGCCATGAGCTCCATGCGGTTGTTGGTGGTCTTGGCGTAGCCGCGCGAAAGCTCGGAGGTGAAGGTCTTGCCGGCGGGGTTGGTGTATTTGAGCACGGCGCCGTAGCCGCCGCGTCCCGGATTTGACCGGGCCGAGCCGTCGGTATAGATGATGACCTTCACATGGTTCCTTTCGTTGGGTATGTTTCGTGCGAGTGACCATTGTAGCGCCATGCCCGCCGGGGGCTAGCAATTTACGATTTCTACCCCGTCTTCCGACAGTTGGTTGGCATAGATGATGCGGTTGAGCTCGTCGAGGTATTGCTGCAAGAGGGGAGAGGGCTTGCGGTCGTCATGCATGATGTAGCCCACATGCATCGTCGGGGCGTCTGCCAAGGGGATCGAGGCCATGCCCCACTGCATTTCGCTGGAGAGTACGCCGGTCGACAGCGCATAGCCGTTCGAGGTGATAAGCAGGTTGGTGAGCGTCCCGCGGTCGGATACGCGGATATTGCGGTTGCAGGGAATATAGCTAAACGGTTCCTCGGCGTAATAGAAGGAGTTCGAGGTGCCCTGCTCAAAGCTGTAGCGCGTATAGGGCGTGAGGTCGGCAAGGGACAGCTGCGAACGGCGTGCGAGCGGGTGGCGTTCGCTGACGAACACGTGGACTTTTGCATCAAAGAGGGGATGAAAGCTCGCCCGGGCATCGGTAAAGGCCTTCTGCAAGACACGGGTATTAAAGTCGTCCAGATAGAGGATGCCGATGTCGCTGCGAAACGCGCGCACGTCGTCGATAATCTGCGCTGTGGTGGTCTCGCGCATAATGAACTCGAACTTGCTGTCGCGGCAGCGCTCGACGACGTTGACAAAGGCCTCGACCGAAAACGCGTAGTGTTGGGCCGAGATGGCGAGGCGGGCCTGAGGTGTACCGCCGTCCTCGTAGCGGGCCTCGAGCATGTCGGCCTGCTCTACGACCTGGCGCGCATAACCCAATAGCTCGGTGCCGTCGTTGGTGAGTGCAACACCGCGGCTAGAGCGCGTAAAGATTTCGATATGAAGTTCCTGCTCTAGGCTTTTGACGGCATTGGAGATATTGGACTGTGCCGTATAGAGGCGCTGGGCTGCGGCGTTGATCGAACCTGACTCTGCCACGGCGATCAAAAAGCGAAGCTGCTGGAGGGTCATCGGCGCCCGTCCTTTCGAGTGTTATCTATAAAACCGATAACAAGTTAGCGCTTTTAAGTGATTGACCGAGGGAAACAATGCTCGTACTATTCAAAACACACAAAGGCGGTAGGTAATTAAGCCGACCACGGAACCGGGATGCGAAAGGAGGCCCGCATATGAATTGCTTACCAAGACGAATGCCGGGCTCCTGTTTGCGCCCGTCGGCGTAATCAGGAGACAGCCACTTACTTCTCTTGCTCTTATTACTTTTATTCGATCAAGGAGATCATCATGAGTCAGTTCATCAACAACCCCGAGCACACCTTTGGTTTCGACACCCTGCAGCTGCACGTTGGCCAGGAGAGCGCCGATCCTGCATCCGACTCCCGCGCCGTGCCTATCTACCAGACCACGAGCTATGTGTTCCGCAACTCCCAGCACGCCGCCGACCGCTTTGGTCTTGCCGACGCCGGTAACATCTACGGCCGTCTGACCAACTCCACCCAGGGCGTCTTCGAGGACCGTATCGCCGCCCTCGAGGGTGGCGTGGCAGGTCTTGCCGTCGCCTCTGGCGCCGCTGCCATCACCTATACCCTGCAGGCTCTTGCCCAGGCCGGTGACCACGTGGTGGCTCAGAAGACCATCTACGGTGGTTCCTACAACCTGCTGG
>CABUVH010000054.1 GCA_902494935.1 uncultured Collinsella sp. | reverse complement strand
CTCGCTATCTCGAAACGCCAAAACAGGGAAAATCAATCTTCGTTTCATCAAGTAAACGACGCAAGCAGCATCGACTGACAATCCTGCTTTTGATCATTGTGGCCATAGCAGTTGCCCTTGTTATTCGATTTATCTTCTTTAAATAAAGGCTCAATACCAAAAACGATAAGATCGTCTGGTGTAATAGAGTCATTTACGCCAGACGATTTAATTCTTTTTGGTATTGAGCTTTTATTTAAAGAAAATAAAACGAATAACAAGGGCGACTGCTATGGCTGCAATGATCAAAAGCAGGATTGTCAGTCGATGCTGCTTGCGTCGTTTACTTGATGAAACGAAGATTGATTTTCCCTGTTTTGGCGTTTCGAGATAGCGAGCCGAATGCGTCAAGGTTTGCTTTGGTCGAGGACCTCTTTGTTGATGAGCGGCGGATGCTTTCATCGGCTCATCACTAGCTGCGCTGTTTTTAGATAATGGTGCGTCTTTCAGATATACAGGGTCTCCCGAGGCGACGCCCATATGTTTACGTCCCGTTTGGGCATCCTCGAGCGTTTGATATCGATTTCTCGTCACATACTCGGGCTCCGGATCATTAATGGGCTCTTGCGAGATGTGGGGGCGATGGAACCGTGGCGGCTGCGTGGAAGTATCTTCCCCCTGCGTCGGCATAAACATATTGTTCTGGTTTTGGTCGTCCATGATGCCCTTTAGCTCGTTACCAACAACGTGTACGCGCTCATTGTAAGCCCCTTGTTATTTGTAGCTGGGGACATACTCGGTATTTAAGCTCTGGTTCAAAGAACCTTAACCTTCCTAAAACCTGAGTCATACGCACTTAGATATGCTTATAGTACTGGACTCAAAAAACTTTATAGTCGATGTATATATGAGCACTGGGTGGGCATATATAAGAGCGTCAAAAGAAGTCCCAGTCACCTGGAAGATGACTCGGCAGTCCTTAAAAGGAGTGGTAAACATGGCAAGCATGGTTCCTTATCGTTCGGTTTTTGGCGTTCGTCCTTCTGCTAGCTCGTTGTTCGATCTGTTTGATGATATGACCGACCTTGCAAACAACTCGATTGCTTCCAAGGCGTTCCCCGTTGACGTTGAGGATAAGGGCGACGGCTATGAGGTCAAGGCTTATCTGACCGGCGTCGCCAAGGACGATATCGATGTCGAGCTTAACGAGGGCCGTCTGTCCATTAGCGTGAATGTCGAGGAAGACGAGGAGAACGAGGGCAAGAACTTCCTGCAGAAGGAGTTCAACTCGTACAGCGCGACGCGTGGCGTGTATCTAAAGGACGCTTCGAGCGAGGGCCTCTCGGCTAAGTACGCTGACGGCATCCTGACCGTTACGGTTCCCAAGATCGTCGAGAAGAAGAACGTTACGAAGATCTCCATCGACTAACTTCGTTGGTGTTCTGCGCTATTAAAAGACAGCAAAAGGGGCTGGGAAGCGATTCTCGGCCCCTTTTGCTGTCTAGGACAGTCTATTGAATGGTTGCCGGTTGATACTGACTCGCAGGGCGTATCGAGAGTTTTCGCGATCCTTGGAGAAGGGTGGCGGAGCTGCCGAGCTCGTCATCCAGGGTTGCGGCCAGAGCTTTGGCATAGCTTTTGACGGTAAGGCTCGGACGATTGTTATCTTGGCTGATATGCATGGCAATGAGCTGTTCGGTGCGATCGGTAACAAGTTCGCGCGCGGCTTCGGCGGCTTGGCCATTGGAGAGGTGTCCCCTTGCAGACAGGATGCGCTCCTGAAGAAAGCGGGGATATTCTCCCTCGCGCAGCATGGTCGCATCGTGGTTGCTTTCGAGCGCGAGGACTCGACAATCTTTGAGGGTGTTCATGGCTTGGCTCGATAGCTCTCCGGTGTCGGTGGCAAAGCCGATGGAATCATCGAGAGCATTGAATCGATAGCCGACTGGATTGATGACATCGTGTGATGTTGAGTAGGTTTGCACGTGGATGCCGGCAATGGAAAGGGTGTCACCGGGATCGAATTCCTCGACAGGCAGATGCGAAAGATTTTCTTTGTTCGAAAGAGTGCCCCTGCTGGCAAAGAGGGGGCCGTGCCAGTGCTTGCACCAGATATCGAGGCCCTTGATGTGATCGCTATGCTCATGAGTAATGAGAAGAGCCGAGACGTTGTCTGCCGAGAGTCCCAGTTCTGCCATGCGCTTTAATGTCTCGCGGCGAGAAAGACCGTCGTCAATCATGATGAGCCCCCGGGGGCCTTCGATGAGCGCGCAGTTGCCTTTTGAGCCGCTGCCAAGGATATGAAGGTGCAGACGAGACATAAGATTCCAAAGGATACAATGGGTGCGGACGAATAGAGGAGGAAGCAAATGCCTACGGTATCTCAGCATTATGGACACCATGCCGTGCCTGGGGCAGTCGATGAGACCCGGACGAGACAGCAGGCTGCTCCTGTCGTGCTCATGGTATCAGGCGGCGCGGACTCGACGGCACTGCTTCTTATGGCGTGCACATCAAAGCTGGATATCCAAGACGGACGCGGTGTTGCCCCCATCGCGCGCGAGCGACTGCACGTGCTGCATGTGAACCATCATCTGCGCGGCAAGGCGTCCGATGGCGACGAGGCCTTTGTGCGTGAGCTCTGCGCGAAATATGGTTTACCGCTGTGCGTGGAGCACGCTTATTTTGATGGGGAGTCGGGCAATATTGAGGCCGCGGCCCGCGAGGTGCGCTATGCCGCGGCGCGGAGGTATGTTCGCGAGCTCTGCGCCCAGACGGGGGCACCGCGAACGGCGGCTCGTATCTGCACCGCGCACACGTCTTCGGATCGCGCGGAAACGTTTTTGATGAACGCGATTAAGGGTTCAGGGCCCGCTGGCCTATCGAGCATTCCTCGCCGGAGGAATATCGTGGTGCGCCCCTTGCTCGACCTAACTCATGGCGAGCTCGTGGGCTATCTACAGGTACATGGTCAGCCGTGGCGTGAGGACGAGAGCAATGAGGATATCTCGTATCTGCGAAACTACGTGCGCCATCGGGTAATGCCAGTGGTGGCACAGCGTAATGCGAGCGTGTGCAAGACGATTGGCGCCGCCTGCGAGATCCTTGGTGACGAAGATGCGTTTCTGTCCCAGCTGTCGGCACAGGCGTTTCGAAGCTGCCTGCGCAAGGAGGCGGCGGGTGCGCTAGTGCTCGATGCCAGACGCCTTGCTGCGGCCGAGGTGGTAATCGCGCGGCGCATCGTGCGACTGGCGATCAAACGCATCGATCCGGACGCTCGTCCAGAGATGCGACATGTGGAGCGAGTCCTTTCCTGCGTTGCCGAGGGCGCAGGCTCGGTCACGCTTCCGGCGGGGATTGACGCACGCGTCGAATTTGGCACGCTGGCGTTTAAGGCGCCGGCGGCTCGTGAGGGCCTGGTCGCGGATTGGGTTACCATACCCGGGCGTTTGTCGCTGGGCGGGGGACGTATACTGATCGCGGAACCGATGGCCGTTGAGCCGGGATGCGATATCGTGCGCCGCGCCCGTGAGCTTGCGGCTGCCGGGGAAGTGACGGCTTTGGTAGACGCGGCTGCCCTGGGTTTTGCCGACAGCGATAGTGGGCGGATCCTGGCGGGCTCGCGTGGCGAGATCCCTGCCGAGGCGCGATTGGCGCGCCTGTGGGTGGACGGCCCCGCACCGGGAGACGTGATGTGCCCGTTAGGGATGAGTGGCCGAAGCAAGAAGGTATCCGACTTGCTAGGCGAGGCTCGCATTCCCGTTTCCGAGCGCGCCGGCGTGCCTATGGTGAGGACGGCGCCGGGAGGTGCCGTGGTGTGGGTCGTCGGAGTTCGCGCGGACGACCGCTTTAAGTGCACGGCGGCGACGCGTGTGGCCTATCTGCTTCGCGTAGTTGATGCGGATTAGCCCCTCGCACCAGCTATTCTGTGCGGCGTTGACGGTATTCCCGCGCTGATGGTGCGCGGGCTGGAAAATATACCCCGTGCGCTGCTAGAATGTGTAGTTCGCGTCCATACGGCGGTGTGTGGGCGATTAAGCACAAGAAAGGGTTGTCATGGCTTCTCAACATCCGGATATCGAGAAGGTTCTGTTTACGCAGGAGGATATCGACGGTATCGTTTCTCGCCTGGGCGAGCAGATTACTCGCGACTACGCGGGTAAGGATCTGGTGCTGATTGCGGTCCTGCGCGGTGCCGTGGTCTTTATGGGAGACCTGATGCGCAAGATCGAGCTGCCGACCAACATTGATTTCATGGCTGTTTCGAGCTACGGCGACGGCGTGAAGTCCTCGGGTATCGTGCGTATCATTAAGGACCTGGATATCGACATCCGCGGTCGCGACGTGCTGATTGTCGAAGACATTCTGGACTCGGGGCTGACGCTCAAGTATCTGATGAAGAACCTTGAGAGCCGTAAGCCCGCCTCGCTGGAGGTCGCCGCCTTCCTGTGGAAGGACGTTGAGGACCGTACTTCGGCCGTCACGCCCAAGTATGTTGGAACCCATTGCCCCGATGCCTTTGTGGTGGGCTACGGCCTCGACTATGCCGAGCGCTATCGCAACCTTCCGTATCTGGGCATTTTGAAACCGGAGGTTTATTCGTAAGATGCCCGACGACCATAACGATAACAATTCCCAGACTCCCCGGGAGCCTAAGATCCCGGGGATGCCCGGAGGCAAGAAGCCCACGCGTACGGGCTGGCTGTATTTTCTTTTGGCTTGCGCGCTTCTGGGCTATGCCTTCTTTAATATGGGCTCCGGTTTTGCCAGCTCCAGCAATACCGTTAAGCTCGCGACGAGTGAGATGGTCAGCGCCATCAAGCAGGATCGTGTCGAAGATTTGACCTATACGGTTCAAGACGGAAGCGTGGCGGGTCATTACTGGAAGACGAAAAAGGACAAGGGCGATACGAGCGAGCTCAAGAGCTTTTCCTCGACCTATGTCGGCTCCGATTCGCTTGCCGAGCTTATGGCGGAGCACCCCGATACCAAGTACATCGTCAACACCAACGATCCCGATTTCTGGGGCGACTTGGCGATGAGCGTGCTGCCGACGATCGCCCTGATCGCCATCATGTTCTACTTTATGCGCCAGATGATGGGTGCCAACAACAGGAACATGCAGTTTGGCAAGACCAACGCCAAGACCAACGAGGCTACGCGCCCCAAGGTCAAGTTTGAGGATGTCGCTGGTGTGGATGAGGCGGTCGAGGAGCTCGAAGAGATTCGTGACTTCTTGAGCGACCCGGATCGCTATCGCAAGCTGGGCGCCAAGATTCCCCGCGGCGTGTTGCTGGTGGGCCCTCCGGGTACCGGTAAGACCCTGCTGGCTAAGGCCGTTGCCGGCGAGGCGGGCGTGCCGTTCTTCAGCATCTCGGGCTCTGACTTTGTGGAGATGTTCGTGGGCGTCGGCGCCAGCCGCGTGCGCGACCTCTTTAAGGAGGCCAAATCCCAGGCCCCGTCGATCATCTTTATCGACGAGATCGACGCCGTGGGACGTCAGCGCGGAGCCGGCTTGGGCGGCGGCCACGACGAACGCGAGCAGACGCTCAATCAGCTGCTGGTCGAGATGGACGGTTTTGAGGAGAGCGAGTCGGTCATCCTGATTGCTGCCACCAACCGCCCTGACATTCTGGATCCGGCACTGCTGCGTCCCGGCCGTTTTGACCGTCAGGTCACGGTCGACCGCCCGGACGTAAAGGGCCGCGAGCAGATCTTGCGCGTGCATGCCGAGAACAAGCCGATGGACGAGGACGTGAAGTTTGAGAAGCTCGCCCAGATGACCGTTGGCTTTACCGGTGCCGACCTGGCAAACCTGCTCAACGAGTCTGCGCTGCTGGCCGCTCGCCGTCATCGTTCCGTGATCTCGATGGACGAGGTCGAGGAATCGATGGAGCGCGTGATTGCCGGACCGCAGAGCAAGGGTCGCGTGATGACCGAGGCCGAGCGCACCACAATTGCCTACCACGAGAGCGGTCATGCCCTGGTGGGCCACATCCTGGAGCACTCCGATCCGGTCCACAAGATCTCGATCGTCAGCCGCGGTCAGGCGCTGGGCTACACGCTGCAGCTTCCGCAGGAGGACCACTTCCTCAAGACCAAGAACGAGATGCTCGACGAGCTCGCCGTGTTCTTGGGCGGTCGCGTTGCCGAGGAGCTCATGTGCGATGACATTACGTCGGGCGCGAGCAACGATCTGGAGCGCGCAACCAAGATGGCGCGCGAGATGGTCACGCGCCTGGGCATGAGCGAGGAGCTGGGCACGCAAGTGTTTGGCGAGGCGCAACATCAGGTGTTCCTTGGTCGCGATTACGCCGATCACCAGGATTACTCCGAGGAGACGGCGCGCCGCATCGATATCGAGGTTCAGCGCATTATGCGTGAGGCCCATCGTCGTGCGGTCGAGATTCTGGACGCCCGTCGCGATCAGCTCGATCTGATGGCGAAGGTGCTGCTTGAGCGCGAGACCGTCGAGGGCGACGCCGTGAACGCCCTGCTCGACAACGAGTGGAATGCCTACCTTGAGCGCGAGGGCGATATCCTGGCGGCCAAGGAGGAGCGCAATGCCAAGGCGGCCGGCATGCCGACCAAGAAGCGCGTGCCTCGAATGAGCGAGGAGGAGCTGGCGGCTGATGCCGCGGCCTTTGCGCAGGCGGCCATGCAGGAGGATGCCGAAGCCGCATCCGATGATGCTGACGATGACCATGCCGTCGTCGGTGCCGATGCCGACACCGACGCCGAGAAATAGTCTTTGTGGCAAAAGCCTCCGCGGGGAAACCTGCGGAGGCTTTTTCTTTTGAGCGATATGGGGCCGTCTGTTGATTGGGGACAGACTTAAATGAGCGTTTTCACGCATTTAAGTCTGTCCCCAATCAACATTGCTGCGGCACTTTGCTCGGCTAAAGCGTACAATAGCGCCTATGCGAAAGGGGAACAGATGATCAACGAAACGATGTATGCTCGCGGTGCGGAAAGCTCCATCATCCGTGAGATTTTTAGCTATGGCCTTGAGCGCAAGGCGCAGATCGGTGCGGAAAACGTATTCGATTTTTCGCTGGGCAATCCGAGCGTTCCGGCACCCGCTGCTGTGGCGGAGTCCATTAAGAAGGCCCTGGAGCTGCCGAGCGACCAGCTGCACGGCTACACTCCCGCACCGGGCCTGCCGCAATGTCGTGCCGCTGTGGCCGAATCGCTCAACCGCCGCTTTGGCACGAGCTATGAGGGCAAAGACGTCTTTATGACGGTGGGTGCCGCGGCTTCGCTCACCTGCGCGCTCAACGCCGTTACGAATCCGGGCGACGAGGTTATTGTTATCGCCCCGTACTTTCCGGAGTATCGCGTTTGGATTGAGAAGGCCGGCTGCACGTGTGTCGAGGCGCTTGCCAACGAGGACACATTCCAGCTGAGCGTGGATAACGTATTCAAGGCGATCACCGACAAGACGGCAGCCGTCATTATCGACTCGCCCAACAACCCGACCGGTGCCGTATATACGCGCGACACGCTGACGCGACTGGCCAATGTTCTGCGCGAGGCCAACGCTCAGCGCGATCCCGAGAATCCGATTATGCTCATCTCGGATGAGCCGTACCGCGAGATCGTGTACGGTGCCGAGGTGCCTTGGGTGCCCTCGATCTACGAGCACACCATCGTGTGCTACTCGTATTCCAAGTCGCTGTCGCTGCCGGGTGAGCGCGTGGGGTGGATCTTGGTTCCCAACACCAATCCGCAGGCTGCCCGTCTGATGCCGGCCGTTGCCGGTGCCGCCCGTACGCTGGGCTTCGTGTGCGCGCCGGCGCTCTTTCAGCGCGTAATTATCGACTGCATCGATGAGCCGAGTGACGTTGAGGCCTATGCACGCAACCGCACCGCGCTTACCGACGCACTAGCGGAGTATGGCTACACCTATGTTGAGCCGGATGGCGCGTTCTACCTATGGGTGAAAGCATTGGAGCCCGATGCGAATGCGTTTTGCGAGCGCGCAAAGAAGTATGAGTTGCTTGCGGTTCCCTCGGACAGCTTTGGTATGCCGGGTTGGTTCCGCCTGGGCTATTGCGTGAGCTACGAAACGATTGTCAATTCGCTACCCGCTTGGAAACAGTTGGCGGACGAGTATCGTTAAAAGTAAAGCGCTCTGCCTACAATGTTTTACGTGAAACGGGGTTTGGTGTTAAGCCGGACCCCGTTGTCATGGACGTTGTGTCTTTGGGATGGAGTGGTTTTACGACTATCGAAGGCTATGCGTACAATGAATATAAGCGACGGCCGTGCCAGATAAGGAGACCTGATGACCTACCTGCTTTCTTGTGACATTCATACCCATACGATGTTCTCTGCGCATGCATATTCGACCATTGAGGAGAATGTGTACTGGGCGGCAGAGCGTGGTCTGCAGGTGCTCGGATCTGCCGACCATTTGAGCTCTATGGTTACGGCTTGCCCCAATGACCTGCGCAGTTACCAGTTCTTTATCAACCAGGATATCTGGCCGCGCATTTGGAGCGGCGTGCTGGTGCTGCGTGGTGCCGAGGCCGATATCGTTTCGCTGGACGGAAGCCTGTTTGGCGAGGACACTCCTGTCACGCTCGATATTGCCGGCGATTCGTACAGCCGTCAGCATTCGCTGTTCGATTTGGTTACGCGTAATTTGGATTATTTGGTTGCGAGCGTGCATAATCCGCAGATTGCTGAGGGCGCGACGCTGGCCCAGACGACCGAGATGTATATCAATGCCCTGGAGCACCCCAAGGTGTTCATGCTGGGTCACACGGGGCGTTCGGGCGTGCCGTTCGATATCGACGAGGTGCTGTTGGCAGCTAAGGCCAAGCACAAGATTATCGAGATCAACAACCATAGTCTTGAACACGGTGTCGACACTGAGCATTGGGCCGTATGCCGCAAGATTGCCGAGCGCTGCGCCGAGCTGGGCGTGGGCATTGGCGTGTCGACCGATGCCCACATTGGCATGGCCATTGGCAAGCTCGATCACGCGCGCAAGATGCTCGACGAGATTCACTTCCCACTGGATTTGATCGTGACGCGCGACCGCGAGACGCTGCTGTGCGAGATGGCGGCAGCCGGCGTATGCGATCTGCGCAATGGGATGTAGCGGAGTTTATAAACCAAGCGAAGGGGGCGGCCCAGGCGGGTCGCCCCCTTTTTTGTGCCGGTGGATTAGCGGAGCTCGAGGACCGCTACGGTTTCGGTGTGGTCGGTATGGGGGAACATGTCGACGGGCGTGATCTTGAGCAGGCGATAGCCTCCGTCGAGGAGCTGGTGCAGGTCGCGCTCTTGGGTCACGGGGTTGCAGCTGATATAGGTGATGCGGCGCGGCTTAAGTGCGCAGGCAGCTTCGAGGAACTCAGGGGTAGAGCCGGCGCGCGGCGGATCGATGGAAAGGACATCGACCCTCTCGTTGTTGTCGGCGGCATCCAGGATGTAATCGGTGGCATCGTCGGCCATAAACCAGGCGCTGCGGGTGAGGCCGTTGAGCTCGGCATTGCGGCGTGCGTCGGCAATGCCCGCCGGGTTGCGCTCCACGCCGAGCAGCATGATGCCGATGCCCTTGCTCTGGGCATCTTTAGCTGCGCAAAGACCGATGGTGCCGCTGCCGCAGTAGGCATCCATAAGCACATCGCCCTGGCGCAGGTCCATGCCGTCGATAGCGAGCTGATAGAGCAATTCGGTCTGCTGCGGGTTGGTCTGGTAGAACGCGGTAGGGGAGATGTCGAACTCGCAGCCGAGTAGCTGGTCGCGCATGCATTCGGCGCCATAAACGATACGGGTTTCCTCGCCGAGGATGGCGTTGCCGGGGCGTCCGTTGATGTTTTGGGCGACGGTGACGATGCGCTGATCGAGTGCAGCGACGGCCTCAAAGAAATCCTGTGCATGCGGCAGGTCGCGCTGGGCGGTCACGAGGGTAATCATGACCTGGTCGGTACGCCAACCGCAGCGGACGACGGCATAGCGAAGTAAGCCCAGATGCTTGTCCTCGTTAAAGGCGGGAATGTGCAAGCGCTCGGCCTCACGCGCGATGCCGTTGAGGATCTGTCGGGCGCCCGGTGCCTCAACGGGGCATTCGGGAACAGCAACGATTCTGTGCGTGCCACGTTCAAAAAAGCCGCAGCGGACAGCGCCCTCTTTACCGGGGGCAAAGGGAGTGGCGGCCTTATGGCGAAAACCGCGCGGAGCAGGATATTTGCCCGGGTCGCCCAGGGTGACGCCCATACCGCGAATGGGGTCGACGCTAATACCCTCGCGCTCGCATAGAGCAGCAAAAAGCTCCTCCATAACAGCCTGCTTAGCTGCCAACTGCTTCTTATAAGGACGATTGAGCGCCGTGCACCCACCGCAAGCTTTCATGATCGAACAAGGAGACTTGGGATCAACGGCCTTGCGCGCAGACGGAACCGGATTCTTATACGGGCGCTTGGAGCGAGTCTGAGATGCCTTATCCTCGCTCCGACGAGAGCCGGGACGCTTGGCCTTAGCCTTGCCCTTGGCCGACTTACCCTTCGCGTCCTGAGGCGACTTGGATTTCTGAGAAGATTTTTTCTCCTCTGACCCCTCAGCCGCCTCGATCAAAGCACGACGAGCCTTACGCTCCGCACGAGATTCTGCCATGAATTAACTCCACTAATTTACAAATTGAAATCTGAAAGCATTGTACCGTGCCAAGCTAGCGGACGATATGCAAGCGCCCATTTCATGTCAGTGATAAGCCCAACGACGTTTGCCCGCCGGGTGCCGGGGCAGGGGTTAAGTTTGTCGCGAGTTCCGCACGAACAGGAGGCCACTTAATGTGGCCTCCGTCGTGAGCAGGACTGTAGAGCAGCAAACT
>CABUVH010000053.1 GCA_902494935.1 uncultured Collinsella sp. | reverse complement strand
GCATGCCCCGCCTCTTACACCACATCTCTGCGCGCTACCGACGAGACCAAGTAGCTCGAAACCCCTGCAGCATTACGGCGCCCACGGACGACGTGCACTCAGCGCAGTATCGTCCGTGGGTGCCGCTCGTTTACGGGCAAATTTTCAACGTTTGCGGATTAGCTCTTGAAAATTTGGCGAGTTCATATAGTTCTTGGCAAAGACCTTACGTTTCCCTTGTAAAAGCTCTAAAGTATCCTCTGCTCGATTCATCAACGCATTGGATGTGATTACGTGCGCAAGGCGCTGGCACAACCTCATACCAAGCAGTTCCTCAAGTTTGCTGTCGTGGGTCTTATCTCCTTTGGCATCGACTGGGGCATGCTCATTGCGCTCGTCGAGCTGTTCCACCTCGACTTTTTGATGAGCACCACGGTTTCGTTTATCACGTCCGTCGTGGTCAACTACTGGCTCAGCATGAAGTACGTGTTCGACCACCGCGAAGGCATGAGCCGCAAGCGCGAGTTCACGATCTTCACCATCCTGTCGGTGATCGGCCTGGGCCTCAACGACCTGTACATGTTTGTGGGCGTCACGTTTTTGAGCATCGGCTACCAGGCCATGAAGGCCATCGCCACGTTCCTCGTCACCTGGTACAACTACTTCAGCCGCCGCTTCTTCCTCGAGGGCGCACGGTCATAGTCGATTCACTATTTGCTTGAATGTATAACCGGTTGGAATTCCCGTTCCAACCGGTTTTTTTGTTTGCCGAAAGACCCGGCGACCCAGTCCCATTCACTTGAAAAACGGGCGGGCGGCCCGGATGTCTGTCCGAACCGCCCGTCTGGCGCGCTATGTCGAGGCCTCTAGCCTGTAACGTAATACCAGACCACGTTGTCGCCGTTGGAGAGAACGTAGTTGCTGCAGGCCGTCATGGGCGTTGAGCCGTTGACGGAGTACATCCAGCCGCTCGTGCCGCCGTACTGTTTCTCGGCCAAACCACCAATCGCGGAGACATACGTGCCATACGACGAGCCATGTGCGTTGACAGAAAGGCCCAGCGCGCACAGGGCATCGTAGACGGTAGCGCCTTCGTTAAAGGTAAAGGTGCCACCAGAAGACACAGGATTGCCCACAGCGCTCGATGTGACCGAAACCGTCACTGTTATGTAGCTGGACTCCTGCGAGCCGCTCTGGCCGCCCGAGGAGGCGTTTCCGCCATTAGAGCTGGAGGCTCCATCAGACGACTGACCGCCCCCCGAAGAAGCACCGCCAGACACATTGGGAGTATCGCCGGCTCCCGTATTCTGGGCAGCGGATTTATCTCCAGACTTCTTGCCGTCCTGACCATCGGACTTCTTGCTATCCGAGCTTTTATCCGATTCCTTGTTTGAAGACTCGGAATCGTCCTTGGACTTGGACTCATCAGAATGCTTGGACTCATCTTTTGCATCATTCGATGACTTGAAGTCCTCGGAACTGGCCTCGCCCGAAGCCATAGTCGAGCCAGACGCCTTGGTGTCCTTGGTGACGACGCTCTCCCCCGTCACGGCCTGAATGATCCAGTCGATGGACCAGGCGCCGCTCTCGGAAGGATGGACGAAGCCCAGCGAGACGACGATCAGAATGGTGCACGCGGCAGTCAAAACGCCAAGGAGCGCCTTGCGACGAGGGACGGACGCCGCCGAAGCGGTGCCCTGTTGCTTTGTATCGTCGAACTGAATGAACGAGGAATCTGGTTGCTTGGGGTCAGCGTCCTTGGATTTATTGGACACAGCCCTCACCTACCGACGTTTGGTGAACACGAACACGCCGACGATGGCGAGACCGATGACGCCGGCGGCAACGCCAACAATGGCGAGCGGGTTGGTGCCAGCCTCCTGCTCGGAGGCACTAGAGGACTTCTTAGCAGTGGTCGTGGAAGCAGCACCCGTATCGGACTTGGAATCGGACTTCTTGTCGGACTTGCTGTCCTTCTTGTCAGACTTCTTGTCAGACTTCTTCTCGTCCTTCTTATCGGACTTATCGGAGTCCTTCTTGTCGGACTTGTTGTCCTTGGTCTCGGTCTTGGTCGACACCGTCGTCTTGGTCGTCGGCTTATGACCCGGGGCGATAGCGCCGCCGGCCTGCTGGCCCTTCGTGCCGGAGCCGGAACCCGTGCCCGTGCCAGCACCGGAACCGTTGCCAGCGCCACCGTTGCCACCATTAGTGCCAGAACCACCATTGCCGCCAGGGTTAACGGCATTCTTGGTCCACTTGGCATACAGTGTCATATCGGCCGTCACTGGCGTACTGAAGTCATACGCCTGCGTGCAAGTCTCATCGGTATACCAACCGCCGAAAGTGTAGCCATCGCGCGTCGGATCGGCCGGCTTGACCAGCTTGCCGTCGGCCGTAGCAACAAACTTAGTGTCGCAAGCAGACCCGCCGTTGGAATTAAAGGCAACCGTCCAAGACTCAACGGCCCCGAGCTTGAACAGCGTGCCCGAGTCATTGATGTAGTACAGGTTGCCAGATGCATCGGCAATGACCGGAGAGTCACAGTACTGGTAATGGCCAGCCGCATCATAAATCTGCGTCGCCTCTGCATCGCCGAGCGTATAGCGATACACGCCACCACCAGCAGAGTAGTTGACGTAATCCTTGCTATCCGCGCTGTTAACGGTGAAGTACACATAGGTCTTGCCGCCCTGAACACTCACCAGCGGAGTAGCAGCAATACCGTTGAGGCCAGCCGGCAGCGCCTTGCCGTCGGCAGCAGCGACCATCGTGGTCTTACCCGTCTTCAGGTTATAGAGAACCAGAGCAGAGCCAGTAGCCGTCTGTCCGCCGACAATCAGATTGTCACCAGACACCGCAGGGGCGCTCAGATTATTCGTAAGGCCCAGATCAACCGTCTTCTGTTCACTCAGCACGCCCTTCGCCGAAAGCGAAATCACATGGAGCTTTCCGTCGTGCGTCATCTGATAGAAGGTCGAACCATTGGACGGATCGGCAATGCAATCGGCATTTGCGACAGCGCCGAGCTTCATGGTCGAAACGACATCGCCCGTCGTCTTATCAATGCACTTAAGCGTGCCCGCGCTCGTAGGAACAATGGTGTACTTATCCGTCAGCGCAGCGCCAGTCCAATAATAGCCCTCGGAAGGGTCAATGTTCTGCCAAGAGACTTCGCCCGTGGCAATCTTGATACGCTTCAGGGAGCCGTTGCCGTAGGTCGCGTTGTAGTTCTCGTCATACGAAATATCGACCGTACCAACATAGACGTACTCGCCGTCCGAAACCACGGTGCAGGAGCTCTGCGTCAAGTCCGTCAAACCAGGCGTCAGCCACTTGCAGATCAGCTTGTCCGCAGTAATCGCCTGGACCGCACCGCCGTTGAGCGGAACGATGATAAGGCCGTTGGTATAGATCGGACGAGAGGTGTAGCTCACCTTGGAGGCAAGCGGCGCAGAGGCAACCTTTTTGCCCGTGGACGAATCGATCTTAATGAGCTCGTTCTCGGTCGCGATGTACACAAAACCGTTAGCAATGACAGGCTCGCTGCAGTTGGCATACTGCTGGCCAGACTCGGCCTTCCAATCGAAGGCCCACTTAAGACCGGCGGCCTGCGCAGGCGTCTTGGCATCCGTTACGGTCGAACCGTTGCCACTGTTGCCGTAGCCGGTCCACTCGGCATCCCAATCAGGAGCCGTCGCACTCGGGTCCACGACAATCTTGTCGGGATCGGGCATGGCCGAATCGTCGGTGGTATAGGCAAGCGTAACCTTATCGCCGCTCTTGAGCGTAATCTGATTGGCGCAGAGTAAGGAGGGCTCTCCATTGATATACAAGTGCCAATATTTATTGGTCGCAGCATCCCAGCCATACGGCTTGTGATCGAACGGCGAAGTAATGGAATTCAGGAACCAGTACTCACCACTCTGGGAGCCGTTGTACGTAACGCCCTTGGCCTTCAGGACCGTCTCAATAAGATTCTGGGCAGTAGAGCCTTCGGGCAAAGAAACATTGCTTGCCGAGCCCCAGCGAGTATTGTTGCCGTTGACATCGGGACCGATAACATCGACGGACCCAAGAACCTGACCGGGGAGGGCATCGGCGTCAGCACCATACATAAAGGTGACGGCATCGCCCTCTCGGAGCTTGTAGGCACCGGCGCCAACGTCGGCGAACTTGCCATTTACGTAGAAGCGCCAATAGCTATTGGTCGCAGCGTCCCAGCCATAGGATTTACCATCGAACGGCGAAGTAATGCCGTTGAGGAACCAGCCCCAAGACGATTCGCCAGCATCGAGAGTAAGGCCGGTCTGCTCAAGGAGATCCTTGGCAGTAGAGCCCGCCTTGAGACTCGTCTGGCCCGTCGAAGCCCAAACCTGCTGCTTGCCGTCCTTGTCCTTACCGAGGACCTGAACGGAAGCATGGACGGAATCGGACGGCAACTGGTCGCCCCAGCCACCGTAGAACCACGTAACGGTATCGCCAGCATGAATGGTGACATTGTCTGCCGTGTAGTCGCTCGACTTACCGTTGATGAACAGCTGCCAATAGGTTGAATAATCGAGCGGCGTACCCAGCTCAACGCCGTTGTACTTAAGGCTCAGAATGAAAGAGCCCGCAGCAACGGCGTCAATATCATTCGCCTCGAGCGCGACCTTCGTAAGGTCAAGTGCGCTCGAGCCGGACGTCACCACATACTGCGCGTTATCGACCCAAGTCTGAGTCTTGCCCTGGGCATCGCGACCAATGACGGTCACATTCGCAGCAAGTTGGTCCTTAACGACAGGGGACGAGCTACCAGCCGTATAGGCAAACTCAATCTTCTGCCCCTGGGTGAGCTTGACGCTGCTCGCGCCAACCGAGGAAGACGCGCCGTCGACGAACAGCTGCCAGAAGGCATAAGTCGTCGGATCGTAGGCAAGCGTGCGGCCATCGCTCGGGGATGTGATGCTTTTGAGGTAGAACCCGTATGCCGTGTTCGGATCGTAGTCCGCCTTGAAGCCCGTCTTCTCCTGCAGCTTAATAAAGGCATCCGCAGCCGTCGCGCCCTCGTCGAGCTTGAGCTGCGTAGGTGCCACCCAGGTCTGAGCCTTGCCGTCGGCATCGGTGCCGATAATCGAGAACGAGACCTCGACTTGCTTCTTGGCGACATCGCCGGTTTCCGTCGGGTTCTCTGCCTGGACGGCAGCCACGGCGGCAGACCCTGCTTGGCCAGCGGATGCCGTCGAAGACTGCTCGCTCGCGGCAGGGTTCTCCCCCGTCGCCGAGCCTTCGTCGCCAGCTGCCGCCCCTGTTGTGGCGGCACTAGCTGCAGGCGCGCCCTCGGAATCCGAAACCTCGGCGCCGCTCTGCTCAGCGGTACCGCCCGCAAGCGCTGCGTCCTCGCCCGGTGTCGCAGCCTGAGCCACGGCCTCGGCAATGCCCTCGGCGCCCTCGGCCCACAGCTGAGCCGGTGTGGTGCCAAAGGCCATCGCGAAGGCCAGGAATGCCACCAGGCAGCGCTTGGCTACACCGCGTGCAATCGCGCCACGGCGATGCAACGAGGCGCGCTCGCGCTCGTCCTCAAACATATCCATTTGTCCCCCATTGTCTGTACTCGGAGCGTTGCCTTGAGGCTGCCCCACGTCATCGCGCATGTTGCGCTCGAGTTCCCCCATCGGGGTCCCCTTCCCTCCAGAGCCCTATGCACACCGCCGGCATACGCTGCAGCCGCATGCAAGATGGGAGGCGATCCGACTTAACCTTAACGGCTCAGGCGCGCCGTCCGATCTGCGACGCGAACATCCCGAGCCAAGAGGAATTACGGTTACTGGTACAGCCGGGGACTTGCACCCCGATTCTCCCAAACGCGCAGGAAAACCGCGCATTCGTGCGTCTCCGCACCACCATCTAGGCCATCGATTATTACCGTCAAAATGGTATCACGCAAAAGGGCCTCGCACGCAGGCTAAGCCCAAGGTAAAAGCTATTGTTTGCGATAGGAAAGAGTTGGGCACGGAAAGGGTGCCGTGGGACAAAATTATCAGTAGTGTTTGTCCCGGGGTCGCTTGCGGCAACACACTTGACGCACCTATCACACCTGGGACAAACACTACTGATAATTTTGTCCCACGGCACCGCGCAGCTACGCTAATGCTTGCCGCCGTGACTGTTGAGCCAGATATTGCGGCCCAGCATAAGCGCCAGCACCAGCGCGCTCACGTAGCCCATAAAGCCAATGACTGGGATACCAAACACAACCGGCTCGATGCGTGCGTAGTACACCACCGACGAACCGATAAACAGGCCGGCGATAACGATAGCCATCGACATGCGGTCGATAATTCCGCCCAGCTGTCGCAGCGCCTTATCGCTGCTCATGATCTGCGTGTTCACCTTAAGCTGGCCGCGCGTAAGCATACGCGAAGCCAAGCCCAGATACTCGGCCGCCTCGAGCGAGCCTTTTGCCGCGCGATAGCTGCTCGCGGCAAGATCGCGTCCCATATCGCGCACACGCGCATAGGTGCTTTTTTCGTTTTTGATGTGCGTCTGGATGATCTGGATCATGTTGACGTTGGGCATGTACTCGGTCAACAGGCCCTCGAGCGTCACCATGCCGCGGGCGAACATCGTTACCACGCTCGGCAGCTCAACGTCGTTTTTGCGCGCCAGGTTTAACAGCGAGGTCAAAAACTCGCCGATATCCAGATCCTTCAGGTCAAGGCCCGCAAAGTCAGCCACGATAAAGTCCAAATCGGACAAAAAGGCCGAATGATCGAGCTCAGCCGAATCGCCACGCGTCACGGCGAAGCGCATGAGCGAATCCTTGAGCTTTGGCACGTCGCCCTCGGCCACGGCGAAAATCATGTCCTTTACGATACCGCGATCGTGGCTCGACATGCGTCCGACCATGCCCAAGTCGATAAAGTAAACGATGCCGTCCTTGAGAATAATGTTTCCCGCATGCGGGTCGGCATGGAAAAAGCCGTCATCGAGCACCTGCGTCGAGTAATCCTCGACGATTGCGGCACCGATCTTTTCCAAGTCATAGCCCTCGGCCACCAAGCACTCAGGATCGGCGATCGAAATGCCGTCGATGTAGTCCATGACCACAACGTGCTCGGTGCACAGATCCAGATAGGATTTAGGACACGTCACGCCATGAACGCTCTTATGGAACTCGTAGAAGTCGTTGAGGTTTTTGGCCTCGGCCAAAAAGTTGGTCTCCTCGCGAAACGAGGTCCACAGCTCCTCGACTACGCCGTGCAGGTCAACGAATTGATCGGTGTTGACGAACTTGGAAACGATACGCACCACCGAGCGGATGATATCGATGTCCTGTGCCATAACCTGCTGCGCACCGGGGCGCTGCACCTTGACGGCCACGTCCTCGCCGGTCACCAGGCGGGCGCGGTGCACCTGCGCGAGCGATGCGCTACCAAGCGGATTGGGGTCGATCGCGTCGAACATCTCCCCCAGGCGCAGGCCGTATTCCTCTTCCAGACAGCTGAGTACGACCTCGTACGGCACCGGCTCCACGTCGGAGCGCAGACGACGCAACTCGTCGCAAAAGCGTTGCGGCAGAATCTCGGACCGGTTGGCCAGAATCTGCCCCATCTTAACGAACATGGGGCCGAGTTCCTCGAGCAGGCGGCGCAAACGAACCGGCGTGAGGTTGTCCCACACGCGGTACTTTTTGACCAGGCGAACAATCTGCCCGATGCGCTCGCGGCGACCCGCCGGCGTGAGCTGGTATTCCTCGTCCGGCGCCATCGCGTCGGGCTCCTCTGGCACCATATCGACAGCGCGCGGCTTCTTGCGAGCGCCCGAGACGGCGGCGTCGACCTCATCGACAACCGCCGCCTCGTCACCCAAGGGATCTAGATTGTTGTAATCGGTGGTGGAATCTGCCATCTGCGCTGCTACTCGGCCTCTTCGGTATCCTTCGCATCGTCGGGCTCAACGGACTCGACGGGCACCGAGGTCACGTTGTCCTCGACCGAATCGACGATGTCGCGCACATGGGCCAGGAAGGCCGTGCGCTCGGGGGCGGTCATGACGCGGACCCGGGCAAGGATGAGCTCGTCAAGCACGCGCTGGGCCGCGGTCTCGCCCTGCATGCCCAAGCGCTCGGTCAGATCGGAGATGGTACCGCCGGCCTGCTCGAACATGTCGGACACACTGCGGGCGATATCGGGGGTGGTGGTGTCCTTGCGGACCTGCTCGCCCTTGGTGTTAAGGTCGTCGAGGACCTTCTTGCCGCCTTCGACAGCAACGGCGGCAGCGCCAAAGCCCACGTTAATGGCGCCGTTAACAAGCTGATCGAGTTTCATAACCATGGTTATCTCCAATCACAAACAACTGCATTGGCGTTCTTGTACCCAAGATTGAGCGAAAGCGACAAAGCGTTTTAGCGCTATTCGATCGACGGGAAATCCCTACCTCACGTTGTCATTCATCGCGAAAGAGTTCTTCATGGCGCAGCTCGTGGTGTAGAGCACCTTGCTCAGTAGAGCATCGGTCTCCACGCGGACACGCTCGGCAAAGGCCTCGTTGGCGCGTGCAAGCTCGGCAGGCACCTCGGCCTCGGGCAGAGCGGCTACGGCAGCGTCGACGTCATGGATCTGCTTGTGGCCCATGCCACCGACCTTCTCCTGATAATCCTCGACCGCGCGGCCGCACTCATGGAAGCGAACATCGGCCAAGGCACCGATCAGGCGATTTGCCCAATAGAAATTCTCGGACGTCACGCGAGCCTGCGTGTCGGCATAGTACTCGGGCATGGTCTCGACGTTGGCGTACAGCGGAACCAGCGCGTTAAACGAGTTGGAGCCAAAGGCCATCCACTGCACGGCGCGGTAGGCCGGCTGCGCATAGGGGCGCAGCTGCAACACGGCGAGCTGGCTGTTGCGATTGATGCCGATGGGGCGATAGGCGCCACGCGTAGCGGGCGTGCCCTTGCTGCCGTAGCAGTCGTACTCCGTGCCCTGGTAGTGGCTCGAAAGCACGTACTTGGTGTCCTCGATGGTCACCTTGCGCTCGGGCACGCGGCTCCAGGGGATGTCGTCGCTCTCGGGCGTGTAGTCGGCCTCGGGACCGTCCCATACATCGCTGGGGTTAAGACAGCGCTGCATGTACCAGGCGCGCGGCGTGTTGTAGACGTGGTCGCTGTCACTGTGCGAGCCAAAGGCCTCGCGCGGGTTAAAGACCGCGGCGGGACCGTCGCCCTTAACACCCAGCGTCAGGTCCAGATGCCACTCGGCCATCCAGGAGCGCAGGTCGGCTGAGCACATGTGGTCGGCCTGGGCGCCCTCGGCGTCGTCCAGGTCAAAGCTATCGATACCTAGCTGGTTGGGCATGGTCACATAGGCGTCATCGGGCACGCGCTTGGCGATCCAGTGGTGGCCGCCGATGGTCTCGAGCCACCAGATCTCGTCAACGTCGCTCAAAGCAATGCCGTTGTTCTCGTAGGTGCCGTAGCGCTCGAGCAGCTCGCCCAGGATGCGCACGCCGTCGCGGGCGGACTTGGCGTACGGCAGCACCAGGGTCACCATGTCCTCCTCGCCCAGGCCACCGGGCTGCGCCGGAACATAGCCGTCCTCGCCCTCGTTGCCCTTGGCGGGCACGTAGTCCACGAGCGGATCGGCGCCGCGGACGCGCTCGTTGGTGGTAAGCGTCTCGGTTGCGGACATGCCAACGTTGAGCTCGTTGAAACCGGCCTCGGCCCAAATGCCATGACCCGGGACAACGTCGGGGACGCTCGTGTAACGCATGGGATTGTCGGGCAGCTCAACGGTCAGGTGGCTCAGGACACTCGTGTAGACGCGCGGCTGCTCGTCGGGATGCACCACGCGCATGCGCTTGGGCTCAAATACTCCATTGGACGAGTCCTCATTGCGGGCAACCAGCGTCGAGCCGTCGTAGCTCGCGTTCTTACCAACCAAAATCGTTGTGCACGGCATGCGCATCCTCCTTGAGCGAAGAAATCAAACGGCAACAGTGTATCGCTTCGGCGCAAAAAGGGCGAAACCACGGCCTCGGCAGCCCCCGTGGTCAAAAAATGCCAAATATGAGTACTGTCACCAATTTAGTGGCAGCAAATTTCCCTGTAACGAGTGCCGAAAATCCCCATTTGCCCAAAAGCAAGACAACGTTATTCCCCATAAGTTCAATAAAATAGGCTTCCTAACGATAATGGATACCGTTAGGAAGCCAAAAAGACGTAAGACATATGTGACTATCTTGGCAACAGTACTCATATTTGGCATTGTTTGACCACGTGGTATATAGCTAACCCCCTCAAACAGCTCAAAACGCCTATTTCGATGCGCGCTCCGCCGCCTCAATCACGTGTTTGGCGAGAATCGCGGTGGTCACAGCCCCCACGCCGCCCGGCACGGGCGTGATGGCGTTAACGACCGGCTCCGCAGCATCAAAATCGATGTCCCCGACCAGCTTGCCAGCGGCCTCGTCCCAGTTAATGCCAACATCGATGATCGTCTGGCCCTCGCGAACGGCATCCGCGCCAATCGTGCTCGCGCGTCCAACGGCCGCAACAACGATATCGGCAGAACGGCACTCGGCAGCAAGATCGCGTGTATGCGTATGGCACGTCGTCACCGTGGCATTGAGAGCCGTAAGCATGGCGGCAACGGGACGACCAATCACCAGAGACCGACCGACGACCGCAACCTTGGCCCCATCCAGCTCAACACTGTAATGGTCCAGCAACGCCAACACGGCCTCGGCCGTGCAGGGAGCAAAGCCCTCGCCACGACCCGAAAGCGTGGTAAGCAGCGAGGCCGGCGTCATGGAGTCAACATCCTTGGCGGGATCGAGCGCCGCGGCAGCCGCATCCTCGTCAAGTCCAGCGGGCAGCGGGCGAAACACTAGGCAGCCATGAACAGCGGGGTTGG
>CABUVH010000052.1 GCA_902494935.1 uncultured Collinsella sp. | reverse complement strand
GGGGTTGTAGGTCGTCGATGGAGTGCCCGTGCTCCGGGCATGCCAGAGCCAACGAATACTCCAGTAGCTCGCCCTCGGTCCCCTCGGGAGCGTCGCGATCGGGCAGCATGTATACGTTCACATTACCGTGCGCCAAGGCAGTCGCCTGTTCAACAGACTCGGCGATACGGCCCAGAGAATTCTCACGGATCACGATGCGGTCGACTACGACCTCGATATCGTGTTTGAACTTCTTGTCCAGATCGATCGGATCATCGAGCGAGCGCACTTCGCCGTCGACACGCACGCGGCTAAAGCCCTCGGCGCGAAGGTCCTCAAACAGTTTGGTGTACTCGCCTTTTCGCCCGCGCACCACCGGTGCCAGCACAAACGCGCGGCGACCCTCCCCCGCCGCCAAGACTTTGTCGGCAACCTGGTCGGTCGTCTGGCGCTCAATGACGCGGCCGCATTCGGGACAGTGCGGGGTGCCCACACGGGCGAACAGCAGGCGCAGATAGTCATAAATCTCGGTTACGGTGCCAACCGTCGAGCGAGGGTTTTTAGACGTCGTCTTTTGGTCGATCGACACCGCCGGCGAAAGGCCGTCGATTGAATCCAAGTCGGGTTTGTCCATCTGGCCCAAGAACTGGCGCGCATAGCTCGAAAGACTCTCGACGTATCGACGCTGGCCCTCGGCATAGATAGTGTCAAATGCCAGCGAACTCTTGCCCGAGCCAGAAAGACCGGTAATGACCACGAGTTGGTCACGCGGAATGGAAACATCGATATCACGGAGGTTGTGCTCACGAGCGCCGCGAATAACGATAGAAGAATCAGACATGGAAGCTCCTTGCCTCCTATTGCATCGAATCATACTGTCGATGAGTTTAGCGCACTCGACGCGCACAGATGTTCGTAATACAAGATTCGCAGACCTTTAGCTTTGCGTATCGGGTGCTTTGTTTCTCGAAATGTCGTGGAAAGGTTACAGTAATCTACTACTGAACTTAATTTGCTGTAACAGAGGAACGTCCATGACCGAAGATATCCCCCTTGAAATCACTTCGAGCGACATGGCCAATCTGCCCATATTCATCGCCGTCCTTATCGTGGCCACCGTCGTCGTGCGCGTGTATTTTTCAATCAAACACAATGAAAAGCCGCCCATTGCCCGCGTCTTTTGGTGCGCGACGCTCCTCATCCCGCTCGGCATGGTAGCTGCATGGATTACGAATCAATTGCTCGTAAATGAGGACAATTCCCTATGGGTCCTTTCTTATTCGGCGCTCGGTGCTACCGCCGTCATACTTCTTGTCGAGCCCTTGGTTTCGGGACTTATCGACCAAACCGATCTTGCGACGGGAACGGTTGCCTGTATTTGCCGTGACATCCTTGTCATCGCCGCTGTTTCAGCGCTCTCGTTCGTTTCACTCGAAATTGCCTGTAACGAAACGTTCTATCGCATTCCCGCCAACTCATTCGGGTTTTCCGTCGGGCTGCTCGCGACGGTTCTGCTCTCCCTTTATTTGCTGGGACAGCGTCATGGAGGCGTCATGGCCCTCGTGCCCGTCGCCTGTTGCATCCTTGGCATTGCCGAGCACTTCGTCATAACGTTTAAAGGCGAGGCCATCCTGCCAAGCGATATCTTGGCCCTTGGCACCGCAATGGAAGTGAGCGAGGGATACGAGTTTACCTTTACCGCCGGAATCGTAACCTCTCTAGCCCTGCTGGAGATTTCCCTGGGGCTTCTTTCGCTTATCCGACCGAGAAAGCTCCGTACGCCCACCCATGTCTTCCCCGCAATCGCCGCTAACCTCTGCGCTTTTCTGCTAGTGACCGTTGTGGGGCTCTCGGGCTTTTCCAGCATCGACTTGGAGCAGGCGCTGAATTTTGGATTTGACCGTTGGCAGCCCATCACCACGTATGCGTCTCAGGGTTTTATCACTTCGTTCACCGAAATGGTCAACGAGTTGCCCATTGAGAAGCCCGAAGACTATACGCCCGATGAGGCGCAGAGCATCGAGCAGGAGCTCGCCGCCACCTACGACAGCACGTATGGCTCGAGCGAGCAGCGCGCGGCGGCCGTTGCCCAGTTCAATGAAATCAAGCCGACGATTGTTGCCGTCATGAATGAGAGTTTTAGCGACCTTTCGTGCTTTGAGCAGCTCCAGGCGGCCGGGTACACCGGCCCCGCATTCTACAACTCGCTTCCCGACACACTTGTTCGCGGCACCATGCTCGCTTCGGTCGCCGGTGGCGGAACGGCGAACTCCGAATTCGAATTTTTGACCGGAGCGACAACGGCCTTTGTTGGATTGGGCAAAATCCCCTATCAGCTGTATCAGATGAATGGCGTCAACAGCCTGGCAAAGGACCTTAAAGAGCTTGGGTATACCGCTACGGCTATGCACCCGCAAAACCCCGTCAACTACCATCGAGATAAAATCTATCAGCAGCTGGGCTTTGGAGACTTTCTTTCAATCGGCGATTTCGAAGGTGCGTCCTATTACCATGCCGGCGTATGCGACTACGTCACCTACGACAAGATACTCGACCTGCTTAGAACCGACGAAGCCCCGCAGTTCATCTTTGACGTCACGATGCAAAATCACGGCGGCTACGACTATGGCACCGTTCCCGCCGAGGAGCTGACAAACTATTGGGTTGAGGGAGCCAGCGAGGGTGCCAATAGCGCGCTCAACACCTATCTTACCTGCATCAACGCATCCGACCGGGACCTCGAGTACTTTATCAACGAGCTCCGCAATATCGGCAGACCGGTTGTCCTTGTCTTTTTTGGCGACCATCAGCCGAGCGCCGCAACGACTCTCAACGACGAGCTGTACCCCCAGGAAGATACGGCAAGCCACGCTTTCCGTATCTATCAGTCGACATATTTTGTCTGGGCTAACTATGAAATCGCCGGCAATACCGAGCTCAACGTCTACGACACCGTCGGGGCAAACGAGATTGCAGCCATTACCCTTAATAAGATCGGCGCCCCGCTCACCGACTATCAAAAGGCTCTGCTTGCAACAAGGTCAGATGTGCCCACCATCAATGTCGCCGGCTACCTTGGTGCCGACGGGCTGCGCTACGACTTGGAATCTGAAGACAGCCCATACGCCTCGACGATCGACAAGCTGCAGCGCATGCAATACCTCGAGTTCGCCAGCAAAGTTCAGTAAGCCCGCCCATTCGCTTGGACCCATCGTATTGCAAGCACGCTCGGCCCAAATGCATCGCAAATGACTCCCGCTCGCAAACGAGGGTACAATGACGCTCGTGTCACATCACGGGGCTCCGGCCCCAACATATACAAAGGAGTCATACATGGGTTGCGAGCACGCACAGGCCGCCGGCGGACAAACGTCGCCGTCGCAATTTGAGGAGAACACGCTGTCCGAGGTCAAACGCGTCATCGCCGTGCTTTCCGGCAAGGGCGGTGTCGGCAAGTCGTTTGTCACCGGTGCCATCGCCACCGAGCTTGCCCGTCACGGCCACAAGGTCGGCGTCCTCGATGCCGACATCACCGGTCCCTCTATCCCCAAGATGTTCGGTATGAGCGGACGCCACGTCCATGCCCTTGGCAACCTCATGCTGCCTGAAATCTCCGAGCACGGCGTCAAGGTCATGAGCTCCAACCTTCTGCTCCAAAACGAGACCGACCCCGTCCTTTGGCGCGGTCCGGTCATCGCGGGCGCCATTAGGCAGTTCTGGAGCGAGACCTCGTGGGGCCCCATCGACTACCTGCTGGTCGACATGCCTCCGGGAACAGGCGATGTCGCGCTCACCGTCTTCCAGTCGCTGCCCGTCGACGGCATCGTCATCGTCACGAGCCCGCAGGATCTGGTCTCGATGATCGTCGCCAAGGCGGTCAACATGGCCGAGAAGATGAACGTCCCCATTCTGGGCATTGTCGAGAACATGAGCTATATCGAGTGCCCCGACTGCGGCAAGAAGATCGAGGTCTTTGGCAAAAGCAAGCTCCCCGAGGTCGCAGATCGCTATAACCTCGACATCTTGGGCCAGCTTCCCATTAATCCGGCACTCGCCGAGGCCTGCGATAAGGGCGAGGTCGAGACCGCGCTGCCCGATGGCATGTTGCCCAAGGCAGTCTCTGCCGTCGAGGCCATTACCCCGCACGAGACCGACGAGGCCTAAGTGAACGCGAGCGCCTTCTATGACGTCCTGGTAATCGGCGGCGGGGCTTCAGGCCTCGCCGCCGCCATTACGGCCGCACGCGCTGGCAAAAGCGTCTGCATCGTTGAGCGCGATGTCGCCTGCGGCCTTAAGCTCCTTGCGACCGGCAACGGCCGCTGCAACCTCTCCAACGAATCGATTGATCCTCAGCGGTATAACCACCCCGCATTCGTCGAATCCGTCATGGGCCCCCAGCCCGAACAAGAGCTTATGGGTTTCTTCTCCTCGCTGGGCATCATGACAACCTCCGAGGAAGGCCGGCTGTACCCGCGCTCCCTTCGCGCCGAATCGGTGCGCGACGCACTTCTCAATGTTTGCAACCGCCTGGGTATCACCTTAATCTGCGGAGCCAACGTTGCCTCGGCACACAAAGCTTCCGAAGGCTGGGCACTCCAAATAGACCGTCCAGCGCGGGCGCTCAAGGCAAAAAAGCACGACGACCGAAAATCGGAGCTCCGCTCGCTTCGGAAAGCGCTCGCCGATGTCCCTCGCAAGAACGAGGCCCTGCAGGCACATGCCGTAATTATCGCCACGGGCGGCAACCCCACCGGTATCGCCGATACGTTTCGCCTCCCCCTCACTTCGCTGCGCCCCATCCTCTGCCCCGTATCGGCAACGGTCGTCGGCGATCGGGCGGCACTCAAGACGTTGGATGGCCTGCGCGTCCGCGCCCACTTGACGCTCGCCCGCAATCATAATGAGCTCTGGCACGAAGACGGTGAAGTCCTGTTTCGAGCCTTCGGTATCTCGGGCGTCGCTGTCTTCAACCTCTCCCGTCGTATCCAGCACGGCGATACGATCCTGCTCGACGTTTTCCCCGACCTCTCCAAAGACGAGATGCTCGATATGCTCAACCGGCGCGTTGAGCTGCTCGGTGGCTTTTCGCCCCGCGATCCTCGTTGGCTCGACGGCATGCTCGCCCCGCAACTCTCCCGCGTCGTCTGCACGGCGTTCGAGCAGTGCCATCCAGGCTCCAACGATGTCATCCACCTGGTCTCGATCCTCAAGCACTTTAAGTTGCTCGTCGAGGGAACAGCCGAGGAGCGCTCGGCGCAGATCACGCGTGGTGGCGTGCCCATCGAGAGCGTCTCAGCTCCCGACCTCTGCGTGAGCAACGCGGCAGGCGCCCCACTTTACATCTGTGGCGAGGCACTCGACATCGATGCTGATTGCGGCGGTTTCAACCTTGCGTGGGCTTGGATCTCGGGTATTCGCGCTGCAAGCAGCCTATAGCCGCGCAGTCTATAATCAAAACGCATTCGGGCCGTCTGGAACACCGGGCGGCCTCTTTCTTGCATCTAAGGAGACCTCGATGATCGAAATCACCCAAGTCCACGCGTCACTCGATGAGGCCGGCGACGAAACCGCCTGTCTTGCTATTGGTAGACGCGCCGTCAAACGAGCCCTGCGATGCGAGGATTCCCAGATTAAAGCCATTGAGCTCCATCGCAAGTCAATCGACGCCCGTAAAAAGCGAGATGTCCATTTTATTTTGAGCTTTCGAGTTGAACTGACAAGCTCCCGACTCGAGCAGGAGGTGGTCGACCGCGTCGCCGAGCGCGACCGCTCGCGCATCCGCATGGTAGACGGCGAGGCGCCTTCATTCCCCAACCCTGTCCCGAATGCACCCAAGGAGCGTCCCGTCGTTGTCGGCGCCGGTTGCGCCGGTCTCTTCGCCGCCCTGACCCTTGCCGAAGCGGGCCTTAAACCCCTGCTCATCGAGCGCGGCGACCCCGCACTTCGCCGCTCTGAAGCGATTGATCTCTTTCTTAAGGAGCGTATCCTCGACCCCGAAAGCAATATCCAATTTGGCCTGGGCGGCGCAGGGACCTTCTCGGACGGCAAGCTCAACACGGGAACCAAGAATCCTGCCCATCGACTGATTCTTGAGACCTTCGTCGAAGCTGGCTCACCTCGCGACATCCTGTGGGACGCCAAGCCGCACATTGGCTCTGACATCCTCCCCACCGTCGTCACCAACATTTCTCAACGCATCGAGCAGCTCGGTGGAACCGTCCGCTATCGAACAAAGCTCGTCAATATTCGAACCGATGGATCTGGCGCCATCACCGGCGTCGATGTCCAACCGCCCCAAGAAACCACAAGCGAGACAATCGCCACAAAGCACCTCATTCTCGCCTGCGGCCATTCCGCCCGCGACGTATTCGAGCTTCTCAAAGAACATAATGTTGCCCTCGCGCAAAAGACCTTTGCCATGGGTGTGCGCATCGAGCATCCACAGCGCGACATCGACCGCGCCCAATATGGCCCTTCGGCGGGGCACCCGGCACTCGGAGCAGCCCCCTACAAGCTTGTCGCCCATCTCCCCAACGGCCGCAGCGTGTTCTCGTTTTGTATGTGCCCCGGCGGACAGGTTGTCGCGGCTTCTTCCGAGCAGGGCCATCTGTGCGTCAACGGTGCCAGCCTCAATGCCCGCGACGGGCGCAACGCGAATGCCGCCCTACTCGTCAACGTCACACCTGACGACCTTCCCGGCGATGATCCGCTCGCAGGCATTGAGCTCCAGCGCGCCTGCGAGCGAGCCGCCTATCGCCTGGGTGGCTCCAACTGGAACGCGCCGGCACAGCTCGTCGGAGATTTCCTTGCTAGACGCGCCAGCACGGCACCCGGAAAGGTAAAACCAACCTATCCACTTGGTGTGACCTGGACGGCGATCGACGATGCCCTCCCGCAGCATATCGTCGAGTCGCTTCGTTTGGGAATCCCCCTGCTCGGTAAGAAACTGCGTGGCTATGACCGCCCCGATGCGGTCCTCACTGGCGTGGAGACGCGTTCGAGCTCACCGGTCGCTGTCACCCGAGACCGAGCGTGCCATGCCGTGTCGACCCCGGGCCTCTACCCTTGTGGTGAGGGAGCTGGATATGCCGGCGGCATCATGAGCGCGGCCACCGACGGCATCCGTTGTGCTGAAGCCCTGATCGCAGACCTCTAACGCACAAATTCCAGCGCGCAAAAGACATAGGCCCCGAGCTCCACAGAGAACTCGGGGCCTGTTCGCTATTTCTTAAACCGTGCACCCTGGCGTTTTCTGCCCGATGCGAACGTGGAACCCTTGCGGGCCTGCGAGCGTAAGCGCTCGATCGTCTCGTCCTCAGACGCACCCTCGAGCATCGCCCGAATCTGAACGACGGCATCGCGCAGGCGCGCCGCCTCCTCAAAGTCCATAGCGGCAGAAGCGTTACGCATATCCTCTTCCATGGTTTCGACGATCCGCACAAGCTCGTCATGCGGCAGTTCTTCCAACTGCTCCGCAAGTGTCTGCTCGGGCGCCACCGTTTCCGGCACACCGCCCTCGCCCGACTCATCGGGCGTATAGAATGCGCCATGACCAAGAGAATCGCCCTTCGAGCGCCCCTTGGAACCCACGGTTTTTTCGGCCTCGGCAATAAAACTTGAGATGTCGTTGATGGCCTTGCGCACTGTCTTGGGCACAATGCCATGCTCTTCGTTATATGCCATCTGAATCTCGCGACGGCGCTGCGTCTCCTCGATGGCCTCTTTCATCGAATCGGTCACAACGTCCGCATACATGATGACTTCGCCATCGGCATTACGGGCCGCGCGGCCAATCGTCTGAATCAGCGAACGGCGGTTGCGCAAGAAGCCTTCCTTATCGGCATCGAGAATTGCCACCAGTGAGACCTCGGGAAGATCCAAGCCCTCGCGAAGCAGGTTGATGCCAACGAGAACATCGATCTTGCCCTCGCGCAGCGTTCGCAGGATCTCGACACGGTCCATTGTCGCCGTATCAGAATGCATGTAATTGACCTTAATGCCCGCATCAAGCAGATGGTCGGTCAGGTCCTCGGCCATGCGCTTGGTCAACGTGGTCACCAGCACGCGCTCCTTGCGGGCAACGCGCTCGCGAATCTCGTCCTCAAGATCGTCAATCTGACCGCGAACCGGACGCACATCGATCTTGGGATCGAGCAGACCGGTCGGACGAATAATCTGCTCCACGTCGTTTTGGCTCACCCGCAGCTCGTAATCGCCCGGCGTGGCCGAAACATAGATAAACTGGGGTATCCTTGCCTCAAACTCATCGAAACGAAGCGGGCGGTTATCGAGCGCCGAGGGCAGGCGAAAACCGTGTTCCACCAGCGTCACCTTACGCGAGCGGTCACCTTCGTGCATGCCGCGAATCTGCGGCACCGTCACATGGCTCTCATCGATGATGCAGAGCATATCCTTGGGAAAGTAATCGATTAGGGTAAACGGCGGCTCACCCGGTTTGCGACCGTCCAGATGACGCGAGTAGTTCTCGATGCCGTTGCAAAAGCCCATCGTCTCGAGCATCTCAAGATCATAATCGGTGCGCTGCTGCAGACGCTGCGCCTCGAGCAACTTGTCGGTCGCCTTGAGCTCCGCCACGCGCTTCTCGCACTCTTCGCTGATCGATTTCAGAGCCGCCTTGACCTTCGGGTTCTCGGTCACGTAGTGCGATGCCGGCCATACGGGAATAGCCTCGTACTCACGAAGCATCTCACCGGTGACCTCATCGATCTCGGCAATCAGCTCGACCTCGTCGCCAAAGAACTCAAACCGCAACGGATGCTCGGCATAAGGCGGATACACGTCGACAACATCGCCGCGCACGCGGAACGTGCCGCGTGCCAGGTCATAGTCATTGCGATCATATTGAATGTCGATAAGTGCATGGATAAAGTCATCGCGCTCGAGCGGCACCTTCTTGTCGACGTTTGGAGCCAGACCCGCATAGTCCTCAGGAGAGCCAATGCCATAGATACACGAGACCGATGCGACAACGATCACATCGCGTCGAGAGAGCAGTGACGCGGTCGCCTGATGGCGCAGCATCTCGACCTCTTCGTTAATCGAGGAGTCTTTCTCGATATATGTATCGCTTTGCGGCACATACGCTTCGGGCTGATAGTAGTCGTAGTACGAGACGAAGTAGACCACAGCGTTGTTGGGAAAGAACTCTTTGAGCTCGCTCGCAAGCTGAGCGGCGAGCGTTTTATTCGGAGCCATGACCAGCGTCGGCTTTCCCAGGGCCTCAATAGTCTTTGCCATCGTGAAGGTCTTGCCCGAACCAGTCACGCCCAGCAAAACCTGATAGCGGTCTCCGTCCCTCACGCCCTGCACAAGCGACTCAATGGCCTTAGGCTGGGAACCGGCAGGCTCATAGGGGGAAACGACTTCAAACGGCACCTCAGCGCCCTCAACGCCAAAGCGCTTAAGTTCACCACCAACGCGTTCTACTTCAAATTCCGCCATGGATACTCCTAACTCATATATCTGCAGTATACGCAGGCGGCAGGCATAGTCCTATACGAACCGATCGGGATAGAGGGTCTTGTAGCGAACCCAGGCATTATTGACACGAATCAGATACGCCTGCGTCTCGGGAAAGGTGATTGCATTATGAAGCGACGTGCTCTGCTGCGCCCATCCGTCGACATTGCCCATGCCGGCGTTATAGGCGGCAATGGCACTGTCAGTCGACCCGTTAAAATACGTTAGAAGATACGAAAGATACGCACAGCCAAACTCGATGTTCGTAGCGGGATCGTTAAGGCTGTCGGCTGAATACTCGCTACCATCGACAAGACCCTTGGCAATCATATCCTGGGCAGTCTCGGGCATCAGCTGCATCAAGCCCTGTGCGCCTTGATTCGACTCGGCCTCGGGATCCCAATTCGATTCCGACTTTATGACGGCACACACCAGATACGGATCAAGATTGTGCGAAATGCTCGATTGCTTTACGTACGCCTCGTAGTCAATCGGATACAGCGGCTTAAAGAAAGCGGCAGGGGCACACGAGTAGACGAGCGAAATAAGGCCGAAGACGAACACAACGGCAAGTGGCGCCACGCGATACCACGTAAAGAAACGTGCCTTAGGCATCGGCCTCCTCCTTATCCGGAGTATCTATAAACCCGTGGCATGCAAGCCATGAGTCAAGCTGCTCAAAGAGCGAATTATCGCCTGCGGCATTATCAATCACCGTAGTAGCGAGATTGCACAGCGCAGACTCATCGGGCTGACAAGCAGAACGGGCATCGAAATCAGATGGCTCCATGCCACGTTGAATAGCGCGCTCGCGACGAACTGACAAAGGGGCGCTGATGACCAAAATTTCATCAGCCAAGCCAAATGCATCCTCAAAACCAGTCGGAGCAGAAACCTCGACCACCGCAAAGGGATAACGGGGAGACGAAACCGTACAACAAACCGGATCGAGAATCCTAAGCGAAAGCTGTTCAATGAGAACGGGATGCACAATGCCATTGAGCCGTGCGACCGAATCAGGAGAAGCAAAAGCTCGAGAAGCGAGGATGTTGCGGCGAATGCCGCCATCCTCATCCAAAATGTCCCAACCGAATTCATCCGCGAGAGCATTGACGATATCAGAGCCCGGCACATACAGCGATTTTGCAAGCTCATCCAGATCGATTAGCATAGCGCCACGAGATTCGAAATAGCGGCAGGCAGTCGACTTACCCGAAGCAATATTGCCCAAGACAAATACGGTAAACATCAAGCCCTCCCTAACGCCAATGCGAGTAATTATCGCTCAAATACACTAGAAGGACTCAAAATACAGCCAAACAGTAAGAGCGCATACGGGGGAACTAGGTCCCAAAGTACAACGTGTATATAACGCAAAAAGGGGGAGGCCGCGAGGCCTCCCCCTTCTAAGTTCAAGCGTACGGCTCGGTGCCGTCCACCGGTCAGCGGCGCCCTGGCCTCCCACGGGCTGACCCCGCAGTACTCTCGG
>CABUVH010000051.1 GCA_902494935.1 uncultured Collinsella sp. | reverse complement strand
TCGGCAACCACCTCGCGGCCATCAAGCATCTTTGCATCCATGTTTGCCTCCCCGGTCTCAATCTTGTCCATCGAAAACCAACTCCGTGCAACCCGTCGGCGCCTACGGCCGCTCGTTGGGGGCCAGGCGCTGCATCTTGTTCACGGCTTTGAACTTGGTGAACAGCGGCACGTACTCAAAGCTCACGTTGGAGTTCTCCAGGCCGTACCAACGCGCGGGCGTGCCGGCGGCGCGGCGGATGATGTACTTGAGCGTGATGGCCGTACGCTCGCTGGGCTCCACATCGCTTTCGGGCGCCAGAAGCTTACGGATCAGGACGAACTTGAACGTGCCGATGTTACCCGGATCCTTGTAGACCGAGTAGTCATGCGTCTGCGGCGGCAGCTCGCCGGTGGCAGCCAGGTCCTGAACAACCTGACGCAGGTAGGCATTGACGCGCTGGTTGATCTTGTAGCCCAGGTACAGATGCACGCGGAACACGTAGTCGGTGCCGAACGTCTCGACCGAATAGGCAAAGGTATGCGGCTCGTCCATGGTCTCGACATTCACGAACCACCAGGCGCGGGCGCGCTTGGGATGCTTGTCCAAGATCGAATAGACGATATCGCGGTCGATGTAGTCGGTATGGGTGTCCTTGGTCAGGTACACGACGTTGTCGCTCATGCGCTCGTAACGGTCGTCGTCACGCAGGCGCTTGAGCTGCGGCAGGTAGCTGCGCAGCGGCAGCAGCGTAAACTGGCGCTGCTCGACCGCCGTGCCGTTGTACCAGCACACCATAATGCCCATGATGAGCGCGGCCATAAGGATGGTGAAGTAGCCGCCGTGGAAGAACTTGGTGAGCGAGCTCACGAAGAAGAAGCCTTCGAGCAAAAGGAAGAAGGCCGCGAAGATCCACGGAGCAACCTTGAGCTTGCGCTCCTCATGCAGGTAGAAGAAGAGCAGCAGCGTGGTGCACATCATAGTCAGCGTAATGGCAAGGCCGTAGGCGGCTTCCATATGCGCCGAGTTCTGGAACAGCAGCACCACGATGACGCAGCCGACAAGCATGACGTTGTTGACCATGGGGATGTAGAGCTGGCCCTTGGTCTCGGCAGGGTAGAAGACCTGCATGTGCGGCATAAGGTCCAGACGGCTGGCCTCGGACACCAGCGAGAATGCGCCGGTGATGAGCGCCTGCGAGGCAATGATGGCCGCGACGGTGGAAAGGCCGACGGCAAACGGGCGCAGGCCCGGGGCGAGCATCTGGTAGAACGGGTTGAGGTCGGCAATGCCCATGAGCTCGGGGTTGGCAGCGTTGTTCATAAGCCAAGCGCCCTGGCCCATATAGGAAAGCAGCAGGCAGCACTTAACGAACGGCCAGGTAGCGTAGATGTTGCCGCGGCCGACGTGGCCCATGTCGGAGTAGAGCGCCTCGGCACCGGTGGTGGCGAGGAAGCAGCTGCCCAGAATCATGATGCCCGCGTGGTTGTTGGGGCTCAGCAAAAAGGCGATTCCACGCACCGGGTTGAGACACAGCAGCACAGCGGGGTGCTGGAAGACAAAGAACAGGCCCGTGCCGCCCAGGAACAGGAACCACAGCGTCATGATGGGGCCAAAGGCGTGACCGATCTTGGCCGTACCGATGCGCTGCACCAAGAAGAGCACGATGATGATGGCGAGCGTAATGGCGACGACGCGGCCCTGGTCATCGCCCAGCACGGCATGGACCGCCGGGATGGTGCGCAGGCCCTCGATGGCCGTGGTAACGGTAACGGCCGGCGTCAGGATGCCGTCGGCGAGCAGCGCGGCGCCACCCAGCATGGCGGGGATGATAAGCCACTTGCCACAGCGCTTGACCAGGCTGTACAGGGCAAAGATGCCGCCCTCACCATGGTTATCGGCGCGCAGCGAGATGAGCACATACTTGATGGTGGTCAGCAGCGTGACCGTCCACACGACAAGGGAGAGCGCGCCGAGCACGAACTCCTCCGTGACGCTTCCGATGCCGCCGTTGCCGGCAACGAGCGCCTTGGTTACATACATAGGGCTGGTGCCGATATCGCCGTACACCACGCCCAGCGTGACGAGCATCGCCGAGATGCTCACAGGAATCGCAGCGTGCGAGGCTGCCTCCTTGGCCTTTTGTTCCATAAGCCGGTTTCCTCCCAACTTTAATGTTCGAAGGAATTATAGGTAATCGGCCCATGTTTGAATGGCACTGTTTTCCCAGCTAGATAAACATTTATACGGCCTTTAGGCCACCGTGGCGATATGGAATGTGGCAAAGGGACTGCCCCTTTGTCACATTCGTCATTTTCCGAGCCAATTTTTGAACCACCACTCCATGGATCGGCTCATCTCGGCCATAAAGGGGCTCGTGTGCTTGCGGGTGTAGATATCCACGACGCGCTCCCCCACCTCGCGGGCATGCGGACGGAACATTGCATCCATCTCAGCCACCCGTGCATCCATAGTCGCAGCGTCCGCACGGCGGTAGCGCTCCTCGTGCACCAGGTTCACCACGGGATGCGCGATCGCCGGGCGCTCCTTACGGGGCGTGCCGATGATGAGCATCGACAGCGGCATGGTATAGGGCGGCAGATCGAGCAGCTCGGCAACTTCCTCGGCATTCTCGACGATATCGCCGATGTAGCAGCTCCCCAGCCCCAGGGCCTCGGCGGCAACCACGGCGTTTTGCGCGGCGATCACGGCGTCCTGGGCCGCGATGGCAAAGTCGCCCAAACCCGGCGCACGGCGGGGCGCCTTGCCCGTGCGCTCGACAAACTCGGGCTCAAAGCAGCCCACGTGCTCAAACAGATCGATCCACTTGGCATAATCGACCACAAATATCAGTGCCCAAGGCGCCTTGGCGATCATGGGCTGGTGGTCGCACAGGTCGGCCAGGCGGTCCAGCGTAGCCTGCTCGCGGATGCTCACGATGGAATACATCATCATGGCGCCCGCCGACGGCGCGCGACTCGCCGCATGCAGAATCGCCGCACGCTGCTCGTCGGTCACCGCCACGGGACGGTCGTTGTCATCACGCGCGAAGGCACGCGTGGAGGAACGGTGCTCCAACGTGTCCAGCACCGCATTGCCCGTAGTCTCGACCGGATAGCCGCACGTATCCACAGTCTTGGTGCAAACCTGCTCGCTCATAGCCCCATCCCTGCCAATTCTTTAAGAAGCCTTTACGTTTCCGTGTAATTCCCGTCCATTATCGCGCAGGTCGCCACTACATTGCGCCGTACCGCCACACATGCGCGTTAATATGGCTGGTTGTTGTGCGCAGCCCGCAAATGCAGCGCATATTTAGGTAACAATCGGGTAAACCCCCGCTTTCGTAGGTTTTAGTTTGTGAGGAGTCTCAGCATGTTCGCTGCCGCCATCTCGCTCGTCGGTCTTGCGGCGACCGTCTACCTTGTCTTGCGCGAAGCCAAGGCCATTCGCGCTCAGTCGGGCACCGTCACCAAGGGCGCCTTCGCCTGGAGCGTCGCCTTTGGCCTGTTCCAGCTCTTTTTGACCGTCTGGGGCGCTATTGGCCTCGTCGCACAAAACGAGCCGCTCGCCTTTGTGATGCTCATCCTGACCAACGCCATCCTCACCGGCTGCGCTTGGGCCAGCATCGCACGCGACCGCATCGCCCCGCGCGTCTTTGCGTTCGCCGCGCCCGACGCCCCCGCCCCCACCGGCAAGCTCGCCCGCCTGCGCGGCGCCTTTGTGGGCAAACCGCTCGTCGCCGCTGTCTTGTGCCTGCTGCTCGCCGGCGTCTTTGCGCTGCTGGGAATGGAAGTCTCGTCCAACCACGACTTTACCTGGGTCTACCCCCTGTGCATCCTGCTCGAGTGGGCCATCATCACCGTGCTCATGACCGGCCTGTTCTTCCTGTTCCAGCGCCACGGCGCAGCTCCCGCGGTCCTGGCCTTTGCCCTCTTTGTCCTGGGCATTGCCGAGTTCTTCGTTATCACGTTTAAATCCATGCCCATCCAGCCGGGCGACCTTTCGGCCATCTCCACCGCCGCCGCGGTCGCCGGCAACGGCTACACCTTCTCGATCTCGCTGTTCTGCGTGCTGTCCATGGGCTTTACCGCCATCGCCATGCTGCTATGCGAGTACGCCGGCCTGGTCGCGCCGCATCGCCAGAAGGGCGCCGCCAACGCCAAACGCATCCTGCTCACCAACCTGCTCGTCGCCGTGCTGTGCCTGGGCGGCGTGACCGCGCACGTCACCCTCATCGACTACTACAATACCCTCGGCATCACCGTCTACACCTGGCGCCCGCTCGAGAGCTACTGGCGCGAGGGCTACCTGCCCGCTTTCATTAGCGCAGCGCAGTCCATCAAGCCGCCCAAACCCGCCGACTACTCCGTCGACGATGCCAAGGCCACGCTCAAAAAGTACGCCAAGGCCTACGACAAGTCCGACGCTGCCAAGAGTGACGAGCGCACCACCGCAAAGGAGCAGTTCGATAGCGAGAAGCCCACGGTCATCGCCATCATGAACGAGACCTTCTCGGATCTGTCGATCTACCAGAACATGCGCGCCGGCTACGAGGGTCCGCAGTACTTTAAGAACCTGTCCAACTGCCTCAGCCGCGGCAAGCTCTACGTGAGCGCCTACGGCGGCGGCACCGCCAATACCGAGTTTGAGTTTATGACCGGCAACTCCATGGCCAACCTGGGCTCGGGCGTGTACCCCTACACCATCTACAACATGGAAACGACCGGGAACCTGGCAGAGCAGTTCAAGTCGCTCGGATATTCCACCACGGCCATGCACCCCAACCACGCCACCAACTGGAACCGCGAGAACGTCTACAAGGATTTTGGCTTTGACCGGTTCCTGTCCATCAACGATTTCCAGGGTGCCGATACCCTGCGCGGCATGGTGACCGACCAGGCTACCTATGACAAGATTCTTGAGCTGCTCGACCAGAACGCCGATCCGCAGTTTATCTTCGATGTGACCATGCAGAACCACTCGGGCTACGATACGGGTCTGGTGCCGGTCGACAAGCAGATGCACCTGAATATCGACACGACCGATCTGGACGCCAAGACCGTCGAGGACGGTACGCTCTCCGATGTCGACGAGTACGTCTCGTGCATCGAGCAGTCCGACCAGGCGCTGCGTTACTTCCTCAACGCCCTGAGCAAGCTCGACCGTAAGGTGGTCGTGGTGTTCTGGGGCGATCACCAGCCGTTCTTCCCGTCCAAGTTCAACGACAAGTGGTTTACCGACGAGGACGATGCCACGCACCAGGAACGTCTGTGGCAGACCGACTACATCATCTGGGCCAACTACGACGTTGCCGGTTGCGACCAAACGAGCGAGGTCGACGACCTGTCCACCAACTACCTGTCCACGCAGCTGATGCAGCTGATCGGTGCCCCGCTTTCCGACTATCAGAAGGCACACATGACGCTGCGCGAGTCGCTGCCCGCTATCAACTCCGTGGGCTACGAGGACGCCAGCCTGCGCTGGGCGCTCTCCTCCAACGTCACCGGTGACGACGCCGTCGCAGCAGCCGCCACCAAGGCGCGCGAGGATTACGCCAAGATGCAGTACTACGAGATGTTCCGCGACGGCAAGAACGTCTATACGGAGCACTTCCAGACCGAGGCCAACGAGACCGACCCCAACCTGGCGCCGGGTACGACCAAGATTAAGTAGCTGCTAGCTGCTGAGCCACAACTGAAACGTCTGTCCAGGCGGAGGCATATAAGGTTCCCTGCTCGGACAGTCTTGCGCAAGACGAAGGCCACATTAAGTGGCCTTCTTTGCGTGCGGAACTCGCGATGAACCTTATATGCCTCCGCCTGGACAGACGCCCTGATGTTGGGGCGTGGCTTGTCTTGGGCGTATCGCCGAACATATATAAGTTGAAGGCCACGTTATGTGGCCTTCTTTGTTTGCGGAAAGTGTGTCCCGGAATTCTTGTCTGGAATGGGATGCAGTTTCCGCTTGGGACCCGATTGGGAAAGTGTGTCCCACTATTCAGCTGGATTCCGGGATGTATTTTCCGGTTGAGGCTCGTTGGGAAAGTGCGTCCCACTTTGGGGGCTGATTCTGGGACGTGGTTTCCGGTTGGCTCTCATTGGGAAAGTTCATCCCATTTCTCGGCCTAATTATGGGACGCAGTTTCCCGTTGAGGACCCTTTGGGAAAGTGCGTCCCGGTCTGGGCGCTCAAACTGGGATGGATTTTCCGGATGAGGGCTTGACGGAAAATGTGTCCCGTTCCGGGCGCTAATTGTGGGATGCAGTTTCCGCTTGCGGAGTCTCCACTCAACAGAAAACCCGGGTGGCCTGTTTTTTGGCTACCCGGGTTTTTGGGTTGTCGATATGTTCGACTGGCTACTAGTGGGTCTTGCGGCGCTTGATCAGCATGATGAGGGCTATCACTACGAGCGTTGCTCCCGCTGCTGCTGCGGTGGCGACTAGGGCGAATGTTTGGTCGCCGGTGTTTGCGAGGTTCTTCGCTGTGGTCGTAGTCTTGACCTTGGTGTCGGTCTTAGCTCCGTTGTCGGACTTGGGCTTGTCCGGGTTCGTCGGGGTCTCAGGAGTCTCGGGGTCCTTTGAGCCTTCGGAATCGGTTGGGCCGGCGGTGTTTACCAGCATATGGTCCAGGAACTTCTTGGCGCCCGCACTTGCCTGTGAGAACAGGCGGCGCGTGCGGATCGGGGTGGCGTTCACCGTTGTGGGCGCCGTCTCCTCGGCCTCGATATTCACGAGCGTCGTGCCGGTGTCGAGGCCCACGTCGTTGTATCCCACGTGGCAGTAATACTGCGCACCGTCATCGTCTGCGGTCAGGTCAATCTCGAGCTTTGAGGCCGTTCCAGCCGCGAGGTTGCCATCGGCACCCACGCGCTGGAACTCGGCCTCGCCGCGAACCTTGCGGTACCAGATATACGACGGCGCCAGCTCCGTTTCACTGCCGCCGGCATTGCGCTGCGTCACATGCCCGATCGCCGAAAGCGTCAACTTGTCTCCCTCCGCGCACTCGACCGAAGAGTCATACTCGAGGGCCGACCTCTCCGCTGTATCCGCCGCAGGTCCGCTCACGGTCATCGTCATGCCAACGGGCATGGTCTTGACCGTGATGATTGCCGAGCGAATACCCGTTTCGGTCGTGGATCCATTTTCAACAGCTGCGATAGCGAATCGATACTCCGTGTTGGGCTGCAACCCATCCCAGGTAAGCGAGGTCTGCGTGTTGCCGGCAATCTTCCAGCTGTTGACGACGGCGTCCGCCGCATTGCTCTGCAGCATGCCCACGCCGTAGCTAAAGCCACTCTTGTTTGCGAGCACGTCGTCCCAGCTAAAGGTGATACTTGTCGAATCGACGGCGTTTGCCGTAAAGCCCGTCACGGCCGGCGCGTCGGGCATCTCGACGTCCTTAACGTCATAGCCCACGATCCAGAACTGGTCGGTGTCCTTGGTGCCGAGCTTGTCGCCCGAGTCTGCCTCGAACTTGTCGACATCCACCGCGTTGACACCCAGACGCCACACAAAACCGTACTTGCCCTGCGCGGCCTCGGGCAGGTTGTCGACGGTGCCGCCGTATTCGGTCGATTCACTCGAGGAGTTACCCGTAGTAAAGCCGGCGTTGGCACCAAAGCACAGGCCGCCAAACAACTCGTGCTTTGCGAGCTTCGCGCCCATGACAACGCTGCCGTTCAGCGTCAAGCCGAGCTCGAGCTCCTGCTCCTTGCCCTCCTCGACTTCGATGGTCTGCTCAATGCTCGCCCCCGACTGCGCGACGGCGCCGTTAAACCCATCGTGCGTGTAGGCGCGCGTTACGCCAGGCTTGCCCAGGCCAAAGGAATCCCCAACGGGAGTCTCGCCGTTGAGCGTCGTTTGATAGGTTCCGGGTTCTCCCGACCGGTTGGTCAAAAAGTAGCTGAGCGGCGTCATATTGTGCTGTTTGGCAATGCGGTCATAGGCCTCGACATTAACGACCGAGGTCTGCGCGCCGAGCGACACGGGCGCCGCCATCACGCCCTTACCACCAGTTTCCTCATTTTCGATCTCATACTCGTAATAGACCATCGGAATCGTGTAGAGCACGGCCTTGTCACCCTCGCCGGCATGCGACTCATAGCTTACGCTTGCGCTGACCGTGCGCTCGCTCCGGTAGTCATAGCATCCCTCGGCGGCAAAATCGACCGAAGCATTAATCGCGACCAGGGGCGGACCGGTCTGCACCTCGACGGCAACGCCCAACTCGGCGCCAATGGTATAGCCCTGGGATGTCCCCGTGCCCTTTTCCTCTCCGTATGACGTGCCGCCCAACACCAGATAGCCGTATGCCTGCTCCAGATCCTCAACATAGGGCGCATCCTGCAGCACGGCAAGCACGCGCGGGTTGGTATAGACCTTGTAGCGGTCCTTGTACGTGATCTTGACGCTGTCGTTGTCGACATCGGGCAGCGCGAGCGAGATAAATGTGCCGTAGGTAGTGCCGCGACGGTTGCTCTCGCTAATCACCTGCTCCTCGCCGCGGCGCACCTTTCCGTTCTCGTCGAGCGAAAAATGCGAGGCGGTCATCCAATAGTAGTCATCGTTCTTGCGCAGGTCCTCGTCGCGGTGCTTGCCCACCACAGCGATAAAGCTCTCGTTATAGCGGTCCGAACCCGAGACGCTGCCCGCCTTGACGTCGCTGATCCACACCTGCTCTATACCCTTGTTTCTTCTTGCCGTAGGGTGCCGAGACCACGATGGCGAGGTCATCGCAAAAATCGCGATCGAGGTCGCCGGCCGCTAGCGAAACGACAGGAGCTGACTGAAGCTGCGTCCAGGAGTCGTTCCCGCCCTTGTTGTGCGTGGTGTAGTCCGCGGCGTTACCGGCATCGATCTTGACGACGCTTTGCTTCCAGTTGCCGCCCTCCAAGTCATACATGTCGACTACAGCCTTGCGCACGCCGTTCTCGTCGACATAGCAGCCCGCGTAGACAAAAAGCTCGTCGACGCCGTCGCCATCGACATCGCCCGCCTCGACATCAAAGACGGCGTCGTGCTCTTGCAGGTAACCGGCATCCAGGTACTTAAAACGGCCTTCGTACATCATATTAGTGTTGACCGTCACCGGCAGGTGTGTGTCGAGAGTGCGCGTACGCCCGTTGCTAAACGAGTAGAGGACCAGCTCAACCTTTCCGGCGTATGACTTGCCGTCAATCGTCGTGGAGGAACTGTCGCCGTAGGCACGGAGCTCGGCAACGCGGCTCTTATTGCCCGTGCTGGCGTCGCTGCAGAACTCAACACTCGTGGCGTGAATGCCCGAGAAACCGTTGTTGTCGTTGGCGAGTACTGTTGAGGACTCATTGTTGCTTAGGTACGACCAGGTGCCGCCACCGTAGTCGCTATGCTTGTAGAGATCGCTGTTCGTATCGAAGTTGTTGACGTTTTGCCAGAACTTTGCGGCGCCCCACACACTTCCATAGCCATCGAAGAGTTTGCTGCTGCCGCCAATGTCACCGCGCTCGACGTTCTCGAGCTTGTCGCGCAGAGTGTAGCGATTGCCATGGCTACCGTTAGCTGCCATATAGACCTCGCTGCGCGTGGCAAACGTCGTGGGGGTATCAGTGGAATAGGGGCCAACGGTATCGGCCGGAATGTCCTCGCTCGTGCCCAGACCCAGGGCTTGATAATCCTGCTCGGTCATATCGGTGATTGCGGGCGCGTCTGCCGCCTGGGCAACCTGGGGTGTGGCCGTGAAGCAGGCGACGCTCGTGGCGATCAACGCAGCAAGCGCCGCCGTCCCAACAAGCGGGATTTTCGACAGCCTACGGATACGGGGGTGTGGAACGTACATGAGGGACCTCGCTTTATTCGAGTGGAGTGGACTCATTTTTGCAAATGATACGTCCGATGCCCGATATCACGTGTCTCATTTTCGCCAACGGCGTGTCTCATTTTTGAGAATCCGAGATGCCGCGGAAATCTTATCCCAGCTCAAAGGCCATTTCTGGGATGTATTTTCCGTCGAGTGCCTCATCGGGAAACTGCATCCCATTTCAAGCGTCGATTCTGGGACGCACTTTCCCCTTAGACCCTCAACCGGAAACCGCATCCCACTTTGAGCGCAAATTCCGGGATGCATTTTCCGCTTGAGCCTCATTGGGAAACGGCGTCCCACTTTGAGGGCTGATTGTGGGATGCATTTTCCGGTTTTGCTCTCATTGGGAAAATGCATCCCGTTTCTTGACCGAATAATGGGACGCAATTTCCCGTTGGAGCGCCTTTGGGAAAGTGTGTCCCACTTCGACCGCCCAGAGTGGGATGCACTTTCCGCAAAGCACCTCAACGGGAAACTACGTCCCATTCCAAAGGCAAATTCCGGGACGCATTTTTCGAAAGCCTGCCCATCCGGAAAGCCCGTCCCACTTTGGACGCATCCGGGCACGGAACCATCGACCTATCAGGCCTCCCATCAATAAAGAGGCGTCCTCCCGGGCGGCGGGGCACGAAGTTCATCGCGAGTTCCGCACGCAAAGAAGGCCACTTAATGTGGCCTTCGTCTTGCGCAGGACTGTAGAGCAGGAAACCTAATATTCCGCCGCCGGGCGGGCGAAACATTTTGAAGATGGACCTAGCGTTTATTCCTTCGGGACAAGATCAGCGCAGCCATGAAAGCGATAATCGCTAGCGTTAGCAGCGTCAAAAGCAGAGCGAGCGAGTTGTCGCCCGTCGCAGCCAGGCCAAACAGGCTGGGCTTTTTGGAGCCAGCGGGCTGCGCAGGAATTGTTTCGCCATCGTCCTCGGCGGTGATCTCCCAGCGAATGGTCTTGTTTGCGTCGGCAAGCTCGTTGCCCACCGACGTCGGGACACTTAGTTGCAGATTGAGCACCGTGCTGCCATCGCTCGTGAACGTGGCGACCTGCGTGGGATAGGCGAACACGCTGCCCGGCGTTCCCGTCTGGAGCCAACCGTCAGACGCATCGCCAGCCGACGCCGTTAAGGTAATGGGCGACAGCAGGTGTGCCGTCTCGTGATTGACAACGGCCCGCACAAACACGCGTACCTGGGATTTTACGCCCGTGGCACGAACCTCGATCTGCTGCTCGCGCGCATCGCCGGGCATTAGATCTTTAAAGGCGGGAAAC
>CABUVH010000050.1 GCA_902494935.1 uncultured Collinsella sp. | reverse complement strand
TACTGGCGGTAATGCCAATACGCTCGCCGTTCCGGGCGATTATTGGTACCCGTGCGATGAGTTTGTGCAGTTGCAGCTGAGTGGTGGGTCTATTCCTGGTGAGGAAATCGAACGTGTGACGTTTGATGAGGCACTCAAAACACTCATGGTGAAGCTCAAAGATCAGGGCGATGTGCCCACGACCATGGATATCGCTCTGACGGAGTGGCGTCTGGAACCTCCGTCGGGCGTTACGGTATCCGACGTAGAGCACGTTAAGATTACCTACCAAGATGGCTCGACGAGCGAGATTGCAAAGGCCGATGGCTTGGCGGAGTAACGGGGTGTTTGGAAACGGCGGGCCTATAGTGCCTGCGCGTTCATGAAAACCAGGGTGTTTTTGTCTGAAAGCTCGGGGATGTGCCGATAGCCGATATTGAATGCGGTAAGTTCGCTTGCATCCTCGAGCTTGTTTTCTGCCATCCACCGCACCATGGAGCCGCGTGCCTTTTTGCTGGCGGTCGACTGTTGGATGGGCTTCCCGTTGCGGATGCCCTCGCCAAAGAGGCATGTGACGGCTGTGGCGTCGCCCGCGAGGTGGGGCAGAACGGCTTTGGCATACTCTACGCTGGCGAGGTTGACGATCGTGGTGTTTGAGCCTGCCGGGGCGATAGCCCGCGCGAGCTTATCGCTCCAAAATGCGTAGAGGTCTCGGGCACCGTCGACGACAAGCTTCGCGCCCATCTCCAGCCGATACGGTTCGACGGCATGAAAGGGACGAACGCACCCGTAGAGGCCGGAGAGGATCCACAGATGGTCTTGCAGCCATGCGAGCTGTGCGGAATCCATCACCTCGGGTGCCATGCTCTGGTATTGAATGCCGTGATAGGACATGACGGCAGGGGAGAGGTGACGGGCGAGTGCGGGATTGTCGAGATCGCCGCTTTTCAGGATGGGCCCGAACTCATGCAGTGTGTTGAGGCAAGGTCCCAGCAGTTTGTCACTCACGTTCCACAGCGCCTGCAGGCCGCCGCTGCCTTCATTCCGCTCGATATCTAGCAGTGCGCGGTGGAGGCGAGCCGTCTCGCGCACAAAGGGTGGGATGCCCAGGACTTCAAAAGCATCTTGTGCCGCGCGCATTTGCTTGGCGGGCGAAATGATGACCTGCAGCATGGACTCTCCTCTGCCAAAAAAAGAAGTTGCGGTGGAATACGGTCTGTTTGGTCTATTGAAAGACCAAATCAATCCGTATTCCACCGCAAGTTATGGGTGGGGTGGATTAGGCGCGCTCGAGGAAGGCTTTGTAGCCGCGGTAGGCCTCGTAGATATCGGCCTTGTTGGCGACCTCCCACAGGGCGTGCATGGACAGGACGGCAACGCCGGAGTCGATGACGTTCATACCGTACTTGGCCATGATGTAGGCGATGGTGCCGCCGCCGCCTGCATTGACGCGGCCGAGCTCGCAGGTCTGGAAGTCCACGCCGGCCTCGTCCATGATGTCGCGGACGAGGGCCACGTACTCGGCGTCGGCGTCGTTGGAGCCGCCCTTGCCGCGGCTGCCCGTGTACTTGTTAAAGCACAGGCCGCGACCCATAAAGGCTGCGTTCTTGGTCTCGAACTTGCCGGCGTAGCCCGGGTCGAAGCCGGCGGACACGTCAGAGGAGAGCATACGGCTGTGGGCGAGTGCACGGCGCAGAACCAGTGGGCTATCCTCGCCGGCGAGCGTCATGATCTCGGCGACGGTGTTCTCGAAGAAGCGGCTCGTCATGCCGGTGGCACCCACGGAGCCGATCTCCTCCTTGTCGACGATGAGCGTGATGCTCGTGCGCTCCACGTTTGCGACGTCGATCTGGGCAAGCATAGAGGGGTAAGCGCAGACGCGATCGTCGTGGCCATAGCCCAGAATCATGGAGCGGTCGAGGCCCATGTCGCGGGCGGGGCCGGCGGGCACGACCTCGATCTCGGCGGAGAGGAAGTCCTCCTCCTCGACGTCGAACTGCTCCTTGAGGATGTCCAAGAACATCTGCTTGACGGGCTCCTTGGGGGCGTCCTTGTCGTCCTCATCGAACTTGACGGGACGGCCGCCTACGATCACGTCGAGGATCTCGGCGTCGACGGCGTCCTTGGCGGGCTTGGCCATCTGCTCGCTCGAGAGGTGGATCAGCAAGTCGGAGATGGTAAAGACCGGATCGTCGGCCTTGTCGCCGATGTTGATGTCGACGGTGGTGCCGTCCTTTTTGCAGATGACGCCCACGAGTGCAAGCGGGGAGGCCACCCAGTGGTAGCTCTTGACGCCACCGTAGTAGTGCGTGTCGAGGTAGGCCATGTCGCCGGCTTCGAAGGCGGGGTTCTGTTTAAGGTCCAGGCGCGGCGAGTCCACGTGGGCGCCCAGGATGTTAAAGCCCTGCTCGAGCGGGGCGGTGCCCAGGTTGACGAGCATGAGGTCCTTGCCGTGATTGGCGGCGTACACCTTGTCGCCGGCCTTGAGCGCGCGGCCCTCGGCGATCACGGTCTCCAGATTGACGTAGCCCGCCTCCTCGGCCATCTTGATGCCGGTCTTGACGCACAGGCGCTCGGTCTTGTTCTCGCTCAAAAACTGCTTATAGCCGCGGCAAAGCTCCTCGAGCTCCTCGATTTGCTGTGGCGTGTACTTTTTCCATGCGCAGGGACGCTCCATGACGCAGGCTCCTTTCGGATCGATCGTGCTGGTTGATGTACCGTGAGCCATCGTATCACGCACGGGCGTGAGATGGCGGCGGAGCTTGATGTGCGGTGGCCGCGGGGCGGGGAGCGTGTAAACTGGGGTGAGCAAACCGTGCCCAGCCCAAAGCGAGGTATTCAATATGTCTGATAAGCGCCGCACCTTTGCCGTTATCGACGGCAACTCGCTCATGCACCGTGCCTTCCACGCCGTGCCGCCGACCATGAACGCGCCGGACGGTCGCCCCACCAACGCGATCTTTGGCTTTCTGAACATGTTTCTCAAGATGATCGATGCCTTTAACCCCGACGGCGTGGTCGTGGCGTTTGATAAGGGCAAGCCGCGCGTGCGCATGGAGATGCTGCCGCAGTATAAGGCACAGCGTCCGCCCATGGACCCCGATCTGCACGCACAGTTTCCGATGATCAAGGAGCTGCTCGGCGCGCTCAACGTGCCGATTCTGCAGTCTGAGGGCTGGGAAGGTGACGATATCCTGGGAACCATGGCGCGCCTGGGTGAGGAGGCCGGCTGCGACATGTTGCTGGTGACCGGCGACCGCGACATGTATCAGCTCGTGACCGAGCACGTCAACGTGGTCTCGACTCGCAAGGGCCTGTCCGACGTGGCGATCATGACACCCGAGAGCGTGGACGACCTGTATCACGGCATTACGCCGGCCCTCGTACCCGATTTTTACGGTCTGAAGGGCGATACGTCGGACAACATTCCCGGCGTACCGGGCATCGGCCCCAAAAAGGCGAGTGCGCTCATCGCGCAGTACGGTAGCCTGGACGAAGTCATCGCGCATGCCGACGAGGTCAAGGGCAAGATGGGCGAGAACCTGCGTGCACATATCGACGATGCGCTGCTGAGCCGCAAGGTCGCAACCATTCGCACCGATGCGCCTGTCGAGCTCGACTTTGAGGCGACGTCCTTCCCGGCGTTTTCTGCCGACGAGGTCTCCGCGGCGCTCGGCACGCTCGGCATTACGGCCATGCAGAACCGCTTCCTGGCGCTGATTGGCGGCGAGGGCGGGGTCGTGCCCGCTGCCAGCACGCTTGAGATTCCCTCCGTTTTGCGTGCCGCCGCAGGCGATGCGGAGGCACTTGCTGCCGTGGCGTCCGAGGTCGCCCGCGCGATTGATGCGGGCGAGTGGGTTGCCGCCGTGGTGGACGATGACAAGGAGGAGGGTGCGCTCTTTGGCCTGACGCGTACGCTGTGGCTGGCGACGTCCAAGGGGCTCTTTGCGCTCGAGGAAGCCGATGGCGGCGCGCCTGCCGCTGTCGAGGGCTTCAATTTTGCCCACGGCGTGATCGCTGGTGTGCTCGCGCGCCTGTTTATGGAAGGCCGCGTGACGAGCCCGGATATGAAGGCGCTGTTGCACGAGCTTTCGCCCATCGATTCCTCTGAGCCCGAGCTCATGGATCCGCTCGCTGCCGATTCCACGCGTATCTTCGATACCGTGGTTGCCGCCTACCTGCTGGATTCCGACCGCTCCGAGTTTGATGAGGCGTATCTGGCTGATACCTATCTGCAGATGTCGCTGCCCGCGGCATGCGGCGCAGAGGGTGCCGGCGAGGACGCTCCTGCGCCCGCCGCTCGCACGGCTGCCTTGACGCTGACGCTGGTCGCGCCGCTGCGCGATCGCATGGCCCGTGAGAACGCCGCCAACGTGTTCGACGGCATCGAGATGCCGCTTGTGCCGGTGCTCGCCAAGATGGAGCGCGCGGGCATGCTCGTGGATCCCGATCGACTGCGCAGCCTGTCCGAGGGCCTGGCGACCCAGATCACCGAAGTTGAGCGAAGCATTCGCAACATTGCCGGTGACGAGACCTTTAATATTGGCAGCCCCATGCAGCTTTCGCATGTGCTCTTTGATGTGATGGGCCTTCCGACCAAGGGTCTCAAAAAGACTAAGCGCGGCTATTATTCGACCAACGCCAAGGTGTTGAGCGACCTTGCCCGCGACCACGAGATTGTGCGCCTGATTTTGGACTGGCGTGAGAAGTCCAAGATTAAGTCGACCTATCTGGACACGCTAGGTCCGTTGCGCCGTTGTGACGGTCGAGTGCACACCACGTACAACCAGACCATCACCGCGACGGGGCGTCTGTCCTCGAGCGACCCGAACCTGCAGAACATTCCGACGCGCTCGGAGCTGGGGCGTACCGTCAAGACGGCGTTCTCGGCGGGCGAGGGCAGCGTCTTTTTGGCGGTGGACTACTCGCAGATCGAGCTGCGCCTGCTCGCGCATCTTTCGGGTGATGAACATCTGGTACGTGCCTTTAACGAGGGCGAGGACTTCCATGCCGAGACGGCGGCGCGCGTGTTCGGTGTGCCGGTGTCCGAGGTAACGCCCGACCTGCGCAGTCGCGCCAAGGCCGTGAACTTTGGCATCGTGTACGGCCAGCAGGCCTACGGTCTGTCGCAGTCGCTGCATATCTCGATGGCCGAGGCGCGCGACATGATCGACCGCTACTACGAGGCCTATCCGGGCGTGCGCACGTTCCTCGACAACGTGGTGGCGCGCGCCAAGCAGACGGGCTATGCCGAGACCATGTATGGCCGCAGACGCCATATTCCCGAGCTCAAGGCCAAAAACCCGCAACTCCGTGGCTTTGGCGAGCGCACGGCCATGAATCACCCCATGCAGGGCACCGCCGCCGACATCATCAAGATCGCCATGGCCCGCGTAAGCCGCCGCCTGGAAGAAGAGGGCTTTGCCGCCCACATGATTCTGCAGGTACACGACGAACTGGACTTTGAGTGCCCCGTCGACGAAGTCGAGCGCCTCACCGCCATGGTCCGCGACGTCATGGAGCACGTAGTAGACCTCCGCGTACCGTTGATCGCCGAAGCCAGCACCGGCATAACCTGGGCAGACGCCAAGTAAAAGTACACCCACAACTCCAAAGTAACCAAAACCAGAAGGGGGCTCCTTGCCAACAAGGAGCCCCCTTCGTTCAATTAAATTCAGCCTAAGTATCTAGACACTCAAGACGCCATCTTGGCGGCAGGTAAGTAAACCTAGGGCCTGGCCGGGCGGCACGGGTTAACTTTTCGTAGATTCCGCACGCAAAGAAAGCCACTTAATGTGGCTTTCGTCTTGCGCAGGACCTGACCGAGCGAAAAGTTAACCCGTGCCGCCCGGCCAGGCCCGATGGGACGGCTACCGAGCCGCCAAGATGGCGTCGATGAGCGTCAGTACGCCCCCGTCGTTGTTGCTCGGAATGCGCCATTTAGCATGCGCGTTCATATGCTCCTCGGCGTTGTCCACGATAAAGCTGTGGCCGACGCGCTCCAGCATGGGGATGTCGTTGTAGGTGTCGCCCACGGCGGCGGCATCGGCGATATCGATGCCCAGGTGCTCGCAAAGATGCGCGACGCCGGCGCCCTTGTCAACGCCCAGGTTCATAAAGTCGATCCACTCGCGCCCGGCGTTGGTGACGTAGAGCTTGTCCGAGAACTCGGGGCTATAGGTCTCGCGGAAAGCGGGCTCGGCGTCGTAGCCGGGGAAGAAGACCGAAATCTTGTTGGACTCGAAATCAATGCCCTCAAAGCTGTCGACGTAGTTGATTGTGTTGTAGTAGACGCTGATCTCGTCGTGGTATTGATGGTCGCGGGCAAGCACGTAAAACTCGTCGAAGCAGCACAGGACGGGAACGGCGCGAGGATCCTCCGAGGCACGGCTCAAGACCTGCTGATACAGCGCCACATCGATGTTGCTCTTATAGATATAGTTGCCGCGATAGATGACGCAGGCTCCGTTGTCGGGACAAAAGGCGAGGCGGTTCTTGATGCTCTCGAACATCTCTTCGAGCTTGGGGGCGGGACGTCCGCTGGCGGGGCAGAATACGATGCCGGCTTCGGCGAGCTTGTCCAGGCGTTCGTCAAGGCCTTGCGGCAGCACGCGCTCGTCGGTGAGCAGCGTCTTGTCCATGTCGACGGCGATGAGCTTTATGTTTCCGATATTGGCGTCCGATTCGTAAGTTTGCATAAAAGCGAGCCTTTCGTTTCGAAATTGTTTCAGACGTTATAACCATCAACTTGTAGTCGGGCGTATTTTCGCAGGATTGGCGCGCGTTTGCATCACCATTCACAAAGTAATGAAAAAACTTTTCAGAAATTTGAATTTGCCGCTTGTGCAGCGGGCACTTTATCGTAATATAGCGAACATCGAAAACGGAGACGGCAAAATAGCCGCTTACCGAGAAAAAGGTACCGTTTACGATATTTGAATTGCGCCCGGCGATAGGTGAAAGGAGAGGCAGATGCAGTTCGTAAAGATCATCACTACTGCAGACAATGCCATCCGACGCCAGCGCGCAATTTCCCGACGACGATAACAATCGTCTCTGTCCGCATGGGGCGAATTGCCTCAACAGAGTCATTTTGAGGTCGTTGGGTTTTAGCACGACATTGCTGCATGTTTCTAGGGCATGTATGTGCTGATTTTTGCTATTTAACCTGATATTGCACGGTATATGACCTTGAAATGACTTGCAACTGACCGATGTTCTAACTAGCTACCAAGGGCGAAAGGAAACAGCCATGAGCAAGGAAAAAGTCGTTCTCGCATATTCCGGTGGTCTTGATACATCCGTATGTGTCAAGTGGCTCCAGGACGAGAAGAATCTCGATGTCGTTTGCGTCTGCGGCAATGTGGGCCAGGAGGAGACCGGCCTGGACGCCAAGAAGCAGAAGGCGCTTGACCTGGGCGTTCTGGATTGCCAGGTGCTCGACCTGCGCGACGAGTTCTCCGATGAGTTCCTGATTAAGGCCATCGCCGCAAACTCCATGTACGAGAACAAGTATCCGCTGCTTTCCGCCCTGTCTCGCCCGCTGCTCGCCAAGAAGCTTGTCGAGGTCGCTCACGAGTTTGGCGCGACCTACGTCGCCCACGGCTGCACCGGCAAGGGTAACGACCAGGTTCGTTTTGAGGCTGCCGTCAAGGCCCTCGACCCCGAGCTCAAGGTTATCGCCCCGGTTCGCGAGTGGGATCTGAAGTGCCGTCCCGACGAGGTCGCCTATGCCCACGCCCACAACGTGCCGGTTCCCGAGGGTGCCAACGACAACCCCTATTCCATCGACGACAACCTGTGGGGTCGTGCTATTGAGTGCGGCCACCTGGAGGATCCCTGGAACGAGCCTCTCGACGACGCCTGGGTTATGACCAAGAATCCCGAGGACACGCCCGACACCCCGACGTATACCGAGATTGAGTTTGAGGCCGGCAAGCCCGTCGCCGTCGACGGCAAGAAGATGAAGCTTTCCGAGATCGTCATCGCCCTCAACAAGATTTCGGGCGACAACGGCTTTGGCCGTCTCGACCTGGTTGAGGATCGTCTGGTGGGCCTCAAGAGCCGCGAATGCTATGAGGTTCCCGGAGCCCTGACGCTCATCACCGCCCACAAGGCACTCGAGGACATCTGCGTCGAGGGCGACTTGCTCAAGACCAAGATCAAGCTCGAGCAGGATTGGGCCACCGCCGTGTATAACGGTCAGTGGTACAGCCCGCTCAAGAACGCGCTCGACGCCTTTATGGCTGACACCCAGAAGTTCGTGACCGGCACCGTCCGTCTGAAGTTCTTTAAGGGCAACTGCCATGTCGTTGGCCGCAAGAGCCCCTTCAGCCTCTACGACTACGGTCTGGCTACCTACGACCGCGACACCACGTTTGACGAGAAGGCCAGCGCCGGCTTTATCGAGATCGATACGCTGTCGCTCAAGACGTGGGCCAAGGTCCAGGGTCCCAGCTCTGCTGCCGCTCAGGCTTAAGTCTTCCTTCCCTTGGTATCCGCGCGGCCCATCCGCGTGATACATAACGGGCGCATGGGGTCCCTACCTTTCGTTATGCTTGCTGACACTTCTTAACATCGGTGGCCCCTACGTTCCGCCCGCATATATGATGCCGCGACTGCGGCTGAGTCCGAGCCCCGCCGGGGTTGTCCGGCGGGGCTCCTTCTATCAATTTGGCGGCTCTGCACCTATATATATAAGGAGTATCCATTATGTTCAATGCTATTGCGCATGCTTTACTTGCCCTCGCGCCCGAGCTCGATACTGTAAACGTCGAGGACGTCCCTATGAGCCTGAAGGCCTGGATCGATGGTTCGCAGGGCAACATCCGGAGGGAGACGTTGGGCGCCAAGTGCATGGTGCGTCACTTCTTTGCGAATTAGCTACATGGCCCCGCGCACGGTGGGGAATATGCAAAACTAGCGGTTGGTAAATCGCTTTAGCGACATGGCGCATTGCTTTGGGCGCTTCGTTTGGTATTTGATGAAAGGGGACGGTTCCATGGCTCTTTGGGGCGGTCGTTTTGAGGCAGGCGTGGCCGAGGTCACGCAGGAGTTTGGCGCGTCGCTGCCGGCCGACAAACATCTCTATAAGCAGGATATCGCAGGCTCTAAGGCGCATGCCAAAATGCTGGCGGCCCAGGGCATCATCAGTGCCGAGGACGAGCAGGCGATTGCCAAGGGCCTGACCGGAATCGAACAGGATATCGATGCCGGCAACTTCACCTTCGACATCAACGACGAAGACATTCATATGTCCATCGAGAGCGAGCTGACGCGTCGCATCGGCGAGGCCGGTAAGCGCTTGCATACCGGACGTTCGCGCAACGACCAGGTGGCGACCGACACGCGCCTGGGCGTCAAGGCGCTGGCCAAGGAGCTCATGGAGGCCAATCTTGAGCTGCGCCATGTGCTGGTGGATGCGGCTAAGAAGTACGACAAGGTGATTCTGCCGGGTTACACGCATATGCAGCACGCTCAGCCCGTGCTGCTCTCGCATCATCTGCTGGCGTATTCCTGGATGTTCGCGCGCGACTTTACACGCTTGAAGGCCGCCTTTGATGCCGCCGACAACTGCCCGCTGGGTGCTGCCGCGCTTGCCGGTACGAGCTATCCGCTCGATCGCCAGATGACGGCTGCCGAACTTGGCTTTGCGGGCGTGATTCCTAACTCACTCGATGCTGTTTCCGACCGTGATTTCCTGCTCGATCTGCATTACGCTGGCTCCGTCATGGCCATGCACCTGTCGCGTCTTTCCGAGGAGATCGTGCTGTGGTCGAGCTCCGAATTTGGCTTTATCACGCTTTCAGACTCCTACTCCACCGGCTCGTCCATCATGCCGCAGAAGAAGAATCCCGACTTTGCCGAGCTTATTCGCGGCAAGAGCGGCCGTGTCTATGGCAACCTGGTGCAGCTGCTCGTGACCATGAAGGGCCTGCCGCTTGCTTATAACAAGGACTTGCAGGAGGACAAGGAGGGCGCGCTCGATACCGCCCATACGCTCTTGCAGTGCCTGTCGGTTATGGCCGGAATGATTTCGACTTGGACCGTCAACGAGGATGCCATGGCGCGCGAGTGCGGCGTGGGGCACCTTGCCGCTACCGATGTTGCCGATTACCTGGCCAAGCGTGGCCTGCCGTTCCGCGAGGCACATGCCGTGGTGGGGCATCTGGTTCTGATGTGTGAGAAGCGCGGCTGCAATCTTGAGGACCTGCCGTTTGAGGTGTTCCAGGAGGCAAGCCCGCTCTTTGAGCACGACATTACCGAGGCGCTCGACATCCCGTCGATTGTCGCCGCGCGCACGACCGAGGGCGGCACCGCCCCTGCCGCCGTTGCCGTGCAGCTGCAGCGTGCCGAGGCGCAGCTCGTGGTCGATGAAGGTGTGTTTGGATCGCTAACCAAGGTCGTCGAGATGGGTCACGGGGCAAAGTAGAGGTTTGGCTGAAGACGTATTGTCCATTTATTGATAAATCGTTTTCGCTTTACGGGCGCCTGCTGATGTGGGAGCCCGTATTTTGTTGCTATGGGGGAGGGGCTTGTCGAGAACTTCTGTAGGACCTTTGGGCAGGTTGTGAAGGGGATACGTTCGCGGGCGGCAACCGACCGCCTGCTCTGTTCGGCGCGGTTGATGGGCGGTCGGATGGTACTCTAATCGGGCTTCGAAACAGAAGTGACACATATGGAGCGCTTTAATAAATTGCAACGTTTCAATAAACAGCTTTTTGTTTAACTGCAGCTAAAACTCTGTTACGATGCAGTCCAGGCGGGTGCCGGAATGGGACTTGGGCACGCGCGAACCTACTTGAAAGGCTACTTTTATGGCTATCGAGAAGACCTTCATCATGATTAAGCCCGACGCCGTGCGCGACCGCAAGATCGGCGAGATCGTTGCTCGCATTGAGCGCAGCGGCCTTGTTATCGAGCGCATGGAGATGACCACGCTCGAGCGCGCTACCGTCGAGGAGCACTACGCCCATCTGGCCGACAAGCCCTTCTTTGGCGGTCTCTGCGACTTTATGACGAGCGGTCCGGTCGTCAAGATGGTCGTTTCCGGTCTCTCCGCTGTTGCTAAGATGCGCACCCTCATGGGCGCTACTAATCCGCTTGACGCTGCTCCTGGTACCATCCGCGGCGACTTTGCCGTCGATGTCAACGCCAACGTGATCCACGGCTCCGACTGCCTGGAGAACGCCGAGATTGAGATCAAGCGCTTCTTTGGCTAAACCAGCTTTGACTC
>CABUVH010000049.1 GCA_902494935.1 uncultured Collinsella sp. | reverse complement strand
TGCGGAATGTTTTTAAGGGGATGCCCCTGGGCGGCCCTATGGCAACGTAGCTAGCGATGTCTACAGGGACCCACGCTTTGAAGGGGCGCCGGGCTGAAATTATGGCTTTTTATTGATAGGGGCTCTTGCTAGGCTGGGGCACTTATTAGAGGCAGGCTTCGGCGATGCGGCGCTTGAGTTCGTCGATGCCGGTGCCGGTCTGGGAGCTTGTGATGATCACGTTCTCGGCCGGGACGTTGAGTTGCTTTTTGATGGCAGCTGCCTGGCGGGCCTGCTGGGTGCGGCTGAGCTTGTCGGCCTTAGTGAGGCAGACGATAAAGTTGAACTCGTTGCCCTGCAGGTAGTCGATCATGTCATGGTCGAGCTTACTGGGGTCATGGCGAATGTCCACTAGTGACACAACCAAGTTAAAGCTGCGCTCGGAGTCGAAGAAATCGCCGATGAGCTCGGCCCAGCGGTCGCGCTCGGCCTTGGAACGACGGGCGAAACCGTAGCCCGGCAGGTCCACAAAATGCACGTCGTCGGCCTCGAAGAAATTGATGTTGCTCGTCTTGCCCGGCGTGCTCGAAACCTTCACCAGGTTCTTGCGGCCAAAGAGCTTGTTCATGATGGACGACTTGCCCACATTTGAGCGGCCAACGAAGCTCACCTCGGGACAGGTGGACTCGGGGATCTGCGAAACCTTGCCGTAGCTGGCGACGAACTTGGCAAGCTGGTAGTTAATGGAATCGGCCATGGACACTCCTTGGTCGTAGGATCTTGCAAAAAACGCGCTATTGCGCAGCGGCAATGCGTCGAACGATATCGAGCGTGATATCGCTTGCGGCACGCGCATACTCGAACAAATCGAACTCGCGGTCGCAAATCGCATCATACGCCTCGTCACAATTATCGCTGATAGCACGCAGCACCAGGCAATCGACACCATTTTTGGTTGCGACATGGGCAATTGCCGCGCCCTCCATGCCGACACAATCGGCATGCGTCGCCTCGATGGCATCATTGCGCATAGCGGCGCCCGTCACAAAGCGGTTACCCGTGGCAATCGTGCCGACCAGGAACTGCTTTGCGCCCTCGTTCGAAGCGGTCGCATTTGTCGAAGCATCAACAAACCCACGCTCAGCAAGCACATCGGCGGCAATATCGACCAGCGCAGGCGTCGAGACAAACTCCTCGAGCCCCGGTGCAGACTCGGCGATAAGCGCGGTATCGGTATCTAGATAGCGCAGGCATTTGCCAATGACGACATCGTCGATATGGAGCTTGGGATTCAGGCCACCTGCGATACCAGAAAACACAACTGCCTGTGGAGCATACTTGCTAATGAGGTGCTGTGTTGCGGCGGCAGCGTTTACCGTGCCCATACCCGCCGTCGTGGCGACAATCGACAGGCCGTCGAGCCCGCCGGTCACAACGTTCAAGCCCGCCTCCTGTACCATGCAAACGTTGCCCAACTCTTCCTTAATCTGCATGATCTCTTTTTCGAGCGCACCGATAATCGCGATGGTAGCCATGCCATTCCCCAAACCTATTCGAAATTCTCAACCACGGTATGGTACCAGCATTTTGTTTGCCAACGCCAAACGAACACGCTAGGCCAGCGCAGCTCGCGTATCAAAGAACGCCTTAGCAATCGCAGCCACCAGCTCACTCGAGCAATCGCTCCATGGCATCGATGTCATGATGCTCATGACATAGGTACGGCCATCGATGTCGATGAGGCCTGCATCGCATGTCGAATAGTAACCATCCTCGCTAATCCAGCCTGCCTTGTTGCGCACCAAAACCTGCTCGTCCGCAATGCCATCGCGAATAAACGAGCGCGATGTTGATGCCAGAAGGCCCGACAACCACTGTGAAGTCTCGGTATCCATGCTCAGATACTCGCTCATCTCGCGCCATAACCTCGCAGAAGTGCGCGGGCAGTAGGTCGGAAAATCACTCATCGGATCCAGTGCCGTATCGTAATCGATGCCAAGACCGACAATCCAATCCTCGTAACCGACACGGTCAAACGCCGCACGTAACGCAATAAACGAATCGTTGTCTGAATAAACGACCGCAGCCTCGATCAAGTCGCGTACCGTCTGCCAACCCATGTTGTAGCCACCATAGGTGCCAAGGGAGTCATCGGGTGAAACCTGGCCCGTCTCGACCAGAGATTCGCAAATGTACAACGCATAAAGTGCCTTGTAGCTACTCGCACCGTACACCTCGACATCAGCGTTATACGTCACGCCCTTACCGCTCGACAGGTCGTAAAACACCACGCCCACATCGCCCAGCTCCTGCGCCTGGTCAAGCGCATTCTGGAGTGCGGCGAGGTTCTCATCCTCCAGGGCGGGGATCTGGCCATCAACCAGTGAGAAGGTCTGCACGGTATCGCCTGAGGGAATATCGTTAAAGTCCGCCTTCGAAAGCCTCGTCTTGAGGCTCGCTGTCGACAGGGTTTGACTTGCGGTGACTTTAGATTCAGAGACCTTTTTGTTTTGCGTCTGTACCGTTGACGCATCTGAGTATGCCATTCGCTCCGACGCGTAGGTTTTGGCGGTAATTCCGAGGATAATAACTGCCGACATTAGCATTCCAATGACGGCAATCTTCCTCACGCGGATGCGAGCGTCAGCAAGGCCACGCGAAGGCGTGCCCTTCGTCTCATATCTGCTGCCATGTTGCGGCACATACTCGTCCCGCGATGCGATGTTTCGCACGTGGTCTCCTGACTGCTACCGTTTATATACGAGCAGCATGATACCGAGCAGGCATTTCTTTCCAAAGATATTCAGCGGCGTTTAAGGTGTCTTTAAAGAAACCACAAGCGTATTTATCCAAATGGCACGATTCTGTTGCGCATCTCTGCTCAAAACGCAGTTGCGGTGAAATAGTTCCCGTTTGGGCGCCCATAAGCCGATGCACAAGAACTATTCCACCGCAACTTGACGGGGCTCTTTGGCAATCAACTTGGTGCCCAGGGGCACTCATTTAAGTCTGTCCCCAATGAGTGCCTTTGGGGAGCGAAAATGGCTCGCTAGCCGATGGCGTTTTTGAGTTCGGCGCGGCGCTTTTTCATACCGGCCATAACGGCATTGCGCAACTCGGGCATGCGCGCGGTATCCATCTGTGGAACGCCCTCGAGCTTATAGGGAATCCCCAGCTGCTCGTATTTGACGACACCCATGGTGTGATACGGCAGCATCTCCAGGCCGACCACGTTATGCCACGGGGCGATTAGACGACCGAGTGCCTCGCACTCCTCCACCGTGTCGGTAATGCCCGGCACTACCACGTGGCGGATAACGACCTTAATCTTGCGACGCGCGAGCTCATCACCAAACGCCAGAATGCGTGCGGGATCGCAGCCGGTCAGCTTTTTATGCTCAGCCGGATCGGCATGCTTGATGTCGAGCAGCACCATGTCGGTCTCGTTGAGAACGGCATCGAACTTCTCGGGGCGGTTGGGATCAAACGCATAACCGCAGCTATCCAGGCAGGTATGCACACGACCATCGGGGTTGTTGTGCATTGCACGGAACAGGTCGGCCAAAAACTCGGGCTGCAGAAGCGGCTCGCCGCCCGAAACGGTAATGCCGCCGCTGCGGTAAAACTCATGGTTGCTCTGGAACTCGTCCATCAGATGCTCGACGGTCACCATGGTGCCGCCGTTAACCGACCAGGTATCGGGATTGTGGCAATACGCGCAGCGCATGGGACAGCCTTGGACAAACACTACGAAGCGGATGCCGGGACCGTCAACCGTACCCATCGTCTCGATCGAATGTACGCGGCCCAGGGCAAACGCGGAGTCCTCGGGACGAGCGTCCACACCCTCGAGCGTCATCTCAGCCATTCCCGCTACCTTGCCTCTCATTGGTTTTAGTTACATAAATGCCAGAGCCATTCTAGCCCATGCATATGATGGCGAAACGGTTTAGAGGTCAATTAGGTCGTCCTATTTGACTCCACGCAAAAGCGGCGGGAGGGTTATCGCAACCCGCCCACCGCCGAGGCAATAGAAATCGATAGACTCCAGGCCTTACGCCTTAAGCGTGAGCACCGCGCCGAAGGCGGTCGGGCCGCAATGGCTCGAGATAACGCCGCCGACCTGAGCCCAGGTAACGTCCTTAAAGCCCAGGTCATGCGCATAGACTTCCATGTCATCGCGCAGCTCCTGGGAAAGGCCTACCGAATACGCCAGGTCAATGTGCGAGTAGTCGATCTCGCCCTTCGCAACCATGTGGTCAATAAAGGCGCGGGCGCACTTGAGCATAGAGCCGCGGAACTTCTTGGTCGCCACAAACTTACCGCCCGTTACCTCAATGCAGGGCTTAATCTTGAGCAGGTGGGCGCCAAGGAATGCCACGTTGGACAGACGACCGCCTGCCTTAAGGAAGGCTAGGTCGGTAGGAACAAAGCCCAGCAGCACACGGTCCATGACGGAGTTCGTAAATGCAAAGATCTCGTCGACGGTGGCATCGGGGTGAGCCTCGATGTATTTGGCAGTCTCGACGACAACGAGCGACTGGCCCACCGAGACAAAACGCGTGTCCATGGAGTAGACGTAGTCGCGACCCTTGGCGGCGATCTTCGATGATTGATGGGAGCAGGTCGTTGCCTCGGAATACGCGAGATGCAGAATAGTCGCGTCGGGCTGCTCGGCATGGATACGGTCATATACGTGCGCAAAATCTGCCGGCGCACAGCCGCTGGTCTTGGGCATCACACCAAACTCGTTGCAGCGCGAGTAAATCTCAAGCGGATCGATGGAGCCGTCCTCGACGGTCTCGTCACCAATCGTGACATGCATGGGCACGCGCACGATGCCGTAGCGCTCGCAAAGCTCCGGCGTCACATCCGACCCAGACTCAACCACGATTACGTACTTGCCCATTATTATCACGACCCATCTCAACATTGGCTTTTCAATACATGGCACGCGCCGCCGCACTGTTGCACAACGGCGTCCAAGCGCCAAAGAGACGCCGCCCCTTGCACACAACAAAGGACAGCGTCTCCCTGGAAAACTCCGTGCATCCTGAGATTCTACACGGTTTATTAAGGAGTGTTACTTATTCCGCAAACGGTCGCTATACGCGATAAACGGTAGCTGGCCGCGGTAACTGCGACACATTCCGCCCAGCAAGTCCAATCGTACTCCATGCACGGTTAATGAGCGAGGCGGTAGAAATTCATCGATACCGCACCCTCGGCGTGCAGCTCCATCGCCGGAACCGCCGGCGAATAGGTCCGGCTCGTAAGTGCTGCCTCGCCGCCATTTGCAAAAATCTCGACCATCGTAGTGTCCGAAAGCACGCGCAGGTCGCGAAGCTCGCTGAGCTCGATCGACCTCTGGTCGCGCCCATAGCCTTCGTCACCCATGTCGAGGGTAAGCATCCCGTCTGCATAGCGCACAAAGACACCCTTGCGGATTTCGAGCTCGATCACCTGGGCGCCCTCACAGGAAACCACAAGATCAAACAGGCGGCCCGGCTCCTCAACGGTTTCACCGCCTGTCGCGCAAACGCAGTCGCCGCGCATCCTCTCAATCTCGTGCACCGGCTGCTGACAGAGCTTACCATCGCGCATGCTCAGCGCTCGCGGCACCGTCAACGCGCACTGCCACCCGCGCGCCACCGTCGGGTTTTCTGCCGTCGCATCGGGGCAACCCGACCATCCGATCATCAAACGCCGGCCTGCAGCATCCTCAAAGGACTGCGGAGCATAGAAATCAAAACCGGCATCGACCATCGGGGGCATGCCCTGCCCGACGATTTTAAAGCTCGGCGCCTCCCAATCGGCCTCGATGGAGAACCACACGCACTGATGCGGATTGCGGTAACGCCAGCCATCGGCGGGCACGCCCTGCGGACAGCAAACGAGAATAAGCTCACCATCGAGCTCAAACAGATCGGGGCACTCCCACATAAAGCCAAACTTCTCGCCCAGCTCAATACGCGTCGCATAGCTCCAGTCCTCAAGATTGCGCGAAGTATAGACAAGCACGCAGCCACGGTCGTCTTTCGTACGAGCGCCCAGAACCATGTAGTAGATACCATCGTGCTCAAGGATCTTGGGGTCGCGCACGTGCGTACCGATATCGTCGGGGTAATCGACCGGCCCAACAGCTATGCGCTTCTCGCCCAATTCGTCGGGATTCTCGGCAACCATATGAATCTGGTTTTGCTCACGGCCCGTCAACACGTAGTCGTAATCATCGCGGTCAAAATGCTTAACGTTGCCGGTATAGAAGTAGTGAATCTTGCCATCACGTACAAAGGCAGAACCAGAATACGCTCCACTCGAATCCAAATCGGAATCGGGGAACAGCACGGGGCCGTGATTCTCGTACGTCACAAAATCCTTTGTCGTCAGATGGTTCCAAAGCACTGGACCGCCATGCGCAGCATCGAACGGATCGTATTGATGATAGATGTGATACGTATCACCAATCTGAACCAAACCGTTGGGGTCGTTGAGCCAGCCAAGCTCAGGCTCCACATGGAACAAAAGCCTATCGGGGTCGGACGCGATGCGAGCCGCCGTCTCATCCCGTCCAGCTCGCCACTGCTCATAGTCCGCACGCATCACCTTGTTTTTTTGATTAAACATCGCCATTGACCTTCTCGTCTATGGGAAAGGACGCTCGACTCACACGAGCCGAACGCCCTTCCTCAAATGGACTTATCCTCAGATTACGCTGAACGGCTCAACTAGAAGCTGACATCGAAGCCAGCGCCAGCGCCCTCTTCATCAGTGGTCGGCACGCCCTTTGCCTTGTTGTAGGCAAAGATCAAGACGATCGGCACGATAAAGGCGATGAGATTGCCAGCCACATACCACATGAGCGTCTCGGGCGTGACGATGAGCAGGCCAAGCACGCCGGTCAGACCCTGACCGATGGCGCGCACCTCAAAGAGCTTCACGAAGGCACCGCCGCAGCCTGCACCGATGCAAGCGCAGATGAACGGGATGATCGAGTAGCGCATGTTTGCAGCGAAGATAGCGGGCTCGGAGATTCCGACCAGCGTCGGGATAAAGGACGACATGCAGATGTTGCGCTCTTTGGAATGCTTCTTATGAATGAGGTACATGCCGATGGCGCCGCCGCCCTGGGCGATAATGGAAACCGACCAGATGGCCTGGATGTAGTTGAAGCCAGTCGTGGCGACGAGGTTTGCCTCGATACCCTGGATGAACTGATGCGTACCGGTAACGACAAGCGGCTGCAGGAACGCGGCGAAGACAAAGGCACCAAAGACGCCCATCCTGTTGTACAGGATATCGATTACGCCGCCGAGGACGTCGCCGATCAGGTTGCCGAGCGGGCCGAACACGGTGAACAGGGCGACGTTAGCAAGAATCAGGGTAACGGTCGGGACAAAGACGAACGAAACGACCTCGGGGATGTACTTCTGGGCAATCTTTTCGACCTTGGCCATAAACCAGGCAGTCAGGATTGCAGGGAACACGCCGCCCTGGAAAGCAACCATGGGAATGGATAGCGGACCAAAGTTCCAGTACTCAGCACCCGTCGGGTCCATAACGAACGTGTTGCGGTTCATAAGGCTCGGGTGAACCATGACGATACCGACGAGGATGCCCAGGATCGGGTTACCGCCAAAACGCTTGACCGCGCTGTACATAACCAGGACAGGCAGGTAGTCGAACGTGGTGGCGATAATGGCAAAGAAGCTTGCGAGGTTCTTGAGGAACTCGCTGTGATCGGCGAGGCTGCCTTCCATGCCAAAGAGGCCGTTGGCAACGATCAGCGACTTAAGGCCGATGATGATTGCAGCGCCGACGAAGGCAGGAATGATGGGGATAAAGATATCCGAGAATACCTTGAGGACCGAGAAGAACTTGCCCTTCTTGTCCGCCTCGGCGCCCTTGACCTCGGAAGCACTGATCTCCTTAACGCCCGTCAGAGCCATAAACTCATCGTAAACCTTGTTGACGGTACCGGTACCGAAGATGATCATGAGCTGGCCGCTGTTGTACAGCACGCCCTTGACGCCATCGATGTTCTCGAGCTCGGCCTTGTTGTATTTGCTCGTATCCTTGAGCACCAGACGCAGACGCGTAACGCAATGCGTGGCGCCCTCGATGTTCTCCAGACCGCCGACGTTATCGACGACTTGCTGAGACACTACTTTGTAGTCCATGTTCCTCTCCATTCCCTTACGAAATCATAAAACGTTTTGATGCCATTACAGAGACGCGATCGTTGCATTTGCGCACTTGAGCGTACCGTCGGTGACCGTCAGTGCCACACCCTGGCCCTGCTTATTGCAGAAGCGCGCGTTAAGCGCAACATCATCGACAAAGATGGTCGCGATATCGTCGTCAACGACCAGGCGCACATGATGAGTGCCCTCGCCCTTAAAGAACAACGGACGCTCGAGGCCCATGTTGTTGACCTGGAACCACGGATACTGGGGGGCCGCCGTAAACTCGAGCTTGCCCTCACGCAGGTTGGCGCGGAACTCATAGGCAAGACCGGACTCGGCGTCCTCGGCAAGCTTCACCGAGAAGCCGGCAGCGTCACCGGCGAGCTCGATGTCGGCATCGAGCATATAGGTGGAACCGGCATCCGCGGCGAGCACCTGCTCGACCTTGCCCGACTCGCAGGAAAGCTCAAAGGTCTCGACTGCCTTAGCCTCGCCAAAGGCGCCAAGCATGCTGTCAGGGAGCTTGGTGCCGAGCGTTCCGTCGGCACGCTGAACGATCTCGAGAGGCATAAAGGTGCCACCCCACAGGTAAGAGCTGGGGTCGCCGCCCTCGTCACGCGTAGGAACCCAACCAAAGAGAACGCGGCGCTCGCCATCAAATGCGGTACGCGCGGCATAGTACGCGCGGCCATCGAAGGAATCGTCCGCAGGAGTGATCCAAGGACCGTTGATAGAGCGAGACATGCGGTAACGGGTCTTGTTGCCATCACTGTACTCGGAGAACACCAGATACCACCAGTCGCCCATCTTAAAGAGATCAGGCATTTCGAACATGGTGTACAGGCCCGGATTCCACCAGTCGCCCTGGAACTCCCAGGTATCCAGGTCCTTGGAGGTGAACTTGACCAGACGACCGGTCATCAGACGCTTGTCCTCGCCCACACGCGTGCCGAGGATGAGCATGTACTCTTCGTTCTCCTCATCCCAAAGCACAAAGGGATCGCGCCAGTTGCGGTCATCGTAACCCTCCTGGGGCGGAAGCAGCGTCTCGGCGATGTTCTTCTCCCACTTGACGGCGTCGTCACTCGTTGCGTGAAGAAGAACCTGCTTCATCAAGCGTGCCTTGACCTTATCGCGATTGCAACCAGTGTAGAGCGCATGGTACTTGTCGCCCACCTTAAACACCGTGCCGGCATAAACATACTGGTCGACTTCCTCGTCGCCGCCACGCTCAAGGCTCTCGCCAAAGTCTTTGTAATTGACGAAGTCCTTGGTTGTCGCGAGTGCCCAGCCAAACGGCTCTCCGAAAGGTCCGGGGTTTCGCGTGTCACGCTGATGATAGAGATAGAACGTGCCGTCCTCGCCGTACGGCATGATGTCGCCCACCCAAATTCCCTCAGGCTGGTAATACACCTTGTGCATCCGAGACTTCCTTTCTCACGAGATACTAACTCGGTACAACTGCAAGATATGTCAATCGTTTTCATATGTCAAACGTTTTCACACCAATACGTCTTTTCGCAGTTCCAGTCGTCGGCAAACGGTTGACATATGCCGGCGAACGGTCATCAGAGGTGTTTGAGGAATTCTTTTGGCACGGGATGAACTACGCGGTTTTACCCTCAATGAGTTCAACGGGGAGCTTGATATTCGATTCGGGCTTTTCGCCGTTAATAAGAGCAATGATGGATTGCGCCGCGAGCTCTCCGATGCGATCGATATCTTGGCGAACGGTTGTTAAGTCAGGCATAAACGTCATAGTGCGGCGGGCACCATCCGCGCCCACGACCTTAATATCGCCCGGAGCGCTCAAGCCGCGCTGCTTCATCACGTTAAGACAGATAGCCGCCATCGTGTCGTCTCCCGCAAAGATGCCGTCAATATCGGGGTTCTCATCGAGGATCTTCGCAACGACCGCGCTCTTTTCGTCGTCGGGCTTAACGAACTCGACCTCACGGACAAGCGCGGGCAAACCGGCCTGCTCAACAACATCGAGGTAGGCATCGGTACGCTTATTGGCAGGCATGCGCATGCGGCTATTGCTGCGCAGGCACAGGATGCGCGAACACCCGTCATCGATCAGGCGACGCGTGGCAAGTTCGCCGATACTATAGCTGTCGCTCGCAATCTGAACAGAGGCCTCGCCAAGGTCGCAGTCGATACCAACCAGACTCAAACCCATCTCGGCATACGCCTCGGCACCGATATTAAGCGAGTTGACGATGACGCCATCAACCATATTGCGTCGAAGCATGTCGATATAAGAGCGCTCAAGCTCGGGTCGATTGGCGCTATTGCACAGCAGCATCTTAAAACCGTTTTCGGCCAGGGTATGCTCAATGACTTGAACCACTTGGGCATGAAACGGACTGCTGACATAGGGGACGATCATACCGATAAGATTCAGGCGACCGTTGAGCATGGCACGGGCGATATCGTTGGGTGCATAGTTGACGCGCTCCATCGCGGCATGGACCTTATCGCGGGTCTCTTGGCTAATATAGCCGCGATTATTAAGCACGCGAGATACCGTAGTAGGCGAAACCCCCGCCACCGCTGCAACTTCCTTGATGCCAGGCTTAGCCGAATCCTTAGAACGAGCGCCCTCGCGAGCCATAGCACCCTCCCCTCATCAACATGTCATACGTTTACATACGAACAAAGCATACCCCAACAACAGTGGGAAGACGGTAACAGTACAAGTAAGTAAACGACTCATCCAAATAAATAGGAGAGTTCCGCCTAAAGGGTGACTACACAGGACCCCAGCCGGGGCTGTTTGGGTTACCTCCCAAAATATTCCGCAGGACGGAGGAAGCCCCCGCCGCGCGTAGCGCGCAGCGGGGGCTTCCGACATGTCCGAGGACGTTTTGGGAGGTAACCCAAACAGCCCCGGCGATCCTGCGGGAGTTGAGTCCCTTTAGAACTTGTCGTGGAAGGTACGCGAAATGACCTCGTCCTGCTGCTCCTTGGTGAGCGTGTGGAAGTTCACGGCATAGCCGGAAACGCGGATGGTCAGCTGCGGGTACTTCTCGGGGTGAGCCTGAGCGTCGAGCAACGTCTCACGGTTGAAGACGTTGATGTTCAGGTGGTGGCCACCCTTCTCGGCGTAAGCGTCGAGCATGTGGACCAGGTTATCGGCCT
>CABUVH010000048.1 GCA_902494935.1 uncultured Collinsella sp. | reverse complement strand
CGCCATCTTTTATCAGCCAACTCGCTGAGGTGCGGTGACGAAGGCGCAAGGCCGGGAGGGGTTATCTAAGCCGACATCCCGCAGCCGCGAAGCGGCGAGGACGTCGGCGTGATAACCCCGCAGGCCCTGCGCCGGCGGGAAGGAACCTACTTCACGACCAAGATGTCGCAGTCCGTGTTGCGCAGCAGGAACGTCGAAATCGAACCCAGCAGCGCATACTTGATCGAGGACAGGCCGCGGGCGCCGCAGAGCACCAGGTCGGGCTTAACCACGTCGAGCATCTCGTCCTTGAGCGTCTCGCGAATGCGGCCGGCGCGAATCATGACCTCGACCTCGGGAATATCGGGATTGGCCTTGGCCTCTTCGAGCTGCTTGGCGATGGAGTTCTTAAATGCCTCCTCTAGGCCGTTGACCAGATCGACCGGATAGGAACCGGCGCTCTCGAGCGCCGTGGAATCGATAACGTGGCCGATGATTAGCTTGGCGCCGTTGTTCGCGGCGACCTTGATGGCGCGTGCGAGCACAAAATCCTGCTGCTCAGTACCGTCGAGTGAAACAAATACCTTGGTGTAGCCCTCGTTCATGGTTTCCTCCTTGGTCTATCGCACGGGCGCGGGGCTCGTGCATCGGGCGGGCGCGGGCGCGTCGGCCGCCGGACACTTTATCTTGTTGCAGTTATACCCAAGGATTTGGGTTTGACCGCTCGCAATTCTGTGAACGGGCGAGTTTTTTGGTAAGGGTAGGCGCAGGCGCGCCGCCAACGGTTGATAATGGGACATCGCCCGCACCGTCCGCAGAACAATATCGGCGGGTGTCTAACGAGGGGGTCCCTTTGGATATTATCGAGCTTCTAAAATCTGCCTTCATGGGCCTGGTCGAGGGCATCACCGAATGGCTGCCTGTTTCGTCGACCGGTCACATGATCTTGGTGGACGAGTTCGTCAAGATGAACGTGAGCGAGACGTTCTGGAATATGTTCCTGGTCGTGATTCAGCTCGGCGCCATTCTGGCCGTCTGTGTGCTGTTCTTCCATGAGCTCAATCCGTTCTCGCCCAGCAAGGGCAAGGAGGGCCGTCGCGACACCTGGGTGCTGTGGGGCAAGATTGTGCTCGGCTGCATTCCCGCCGCGGCGATCGGCCTGCCGCTCAACGACTGGATGGAGGAGCATTTCTACAATGCTCCAGTCGTGGCGCTGGCGCTCATTGTGTACGGCGTGCTGTTTATCGTGATCGAGAACTGGCGCGCGAGCAAGCGCGAGGAAATGGCCGTTGCCGGTTCGTTTGGTTCGCGTGCTGTGGTGTCGGGTGGACGTCCCGCCGGTGCGCACTTTGCGGCGCCCGCCGCGGCTACCGCTGAGGATGAGGGCGATGACGAGGATCTGGACTTTGGTTCCATCACCACGCTCGAGGACCTGAGCTGGAAGACTGCGCTGGGTATCGGCTGCTTCCAGGTGCTTTCGCTGGTGCCTGGAACGTCTCGCTCCGGTTCCACCATCATCGGCGGCCTGCTTTTGGGCTGCACGCGTTCGGTGGCGTCCAAGTTTACGTTCTTCCTGGCCATTCCCGTCATGTTTGGCGCGAGTGCGCTCAAGCTGGTCAAGTACTTCATCAAGGGCGGTACCTTTGGCGCCAACGAGATCGCCATCCTGGGCGTGGGCTGCGTTGTGGCCTTTGTGGTTTCGCTCATCGCCATTAAGTGGCTCATGGGCTTCGTCCGCCGTCACGACTTCAAGTGCTTCGGCGTCTACCGCATCATTCTGGGCATCGTGGTGCTTGCGTACTTCTTCGTCTTGGAGCCTATGCTCGGCCTGTAGCTTGGTTGACGCTGCGCGGCGGCCAGAACGACAATTTGTCATTCAAAGAGGGTGGCATGACCAAAAGGTCTATGCCGCCCTCTTTTCATGCCAATTTGTTCGTTCTGGCCGCCGCTCGCTGCCGTTGCCATGACATCGGTGGCTCCCTGATTGGTGCAATGGGGACAGGTTGCTTTGCAGCAACATGGTGCAGACTAACCTGACCCCATTGCGCCAAATCCGCTGGGGCGGGCCTGACGGCGGCGCACGGAGTCGTGGTGTGATTTGCGTCGGTGTCCGCGCGGCTCGGTATACTGGTACGGCTCAAACTATGGCGCTGCCCGCAGGCGCGCCGTCCGTCAGATGAGGAGTCGCCCATGACCCAGCCCTTGCCCTGGGAAAAGAACGCCGCGGTGCCCGTGCCGCCCACGCCGGAATCCGTGCCGCTCGATGCATACACCGCCCCCGCTGCGCCGGAGCCCGAGCTCGTCCCGCTCGACATTTACGACGCTCCCGCGCCGGCACCTAAACTCGCCAAGCCGCTCGTCGACATCGACAGCCTTAATCCCGCCCAGCGCGAGGCGGTCCTGACCACCGAGGGTCCGTTGCTGGTCCTTGCCGGCGCCGGCTCGGGTAAGACCCGCGTCTTGACCTTCCGTATCGCACATATGCTCGGCGACCTGGGCGTTAAGCCCTGGCAGATCCTTGCCATCACGTTTACCAACAAGGCCGCGGCCGAGATGCGTGAGCGTCTGGCGGCGCTCATTCCCAGCGGTACCCGCGGCATGTGGGTGTGCACCTTTCATGCTATGTGCGTGCGCATGCTGCGCGAGGACGCTGACCTGCTGGGCTACACCGGTCAGTTCACCATCTACGATGACGACGATTCCAAGCGCATGGTGCGCGATATTATGCAGGCACTCGGTATCGAGCAAAAGCAATTCCCCATCAATATGATCCGCAGCAAGATCAGTTCGGCCAAAAACGCCATGATCGGCCCCGAGGACATGCTCAAATCCGCCGACAGCCCCAACGACAAAAAGGCCGCGCAGGTTTACCTGGAGCTGGAACGCCGCCTGCGCGCCGCTAACGCGATGGACTTCGACGACCTGCTCGTGCGCACGCTCGAGCTGCTGCGCACCCGCCCCGAGGTGCTCGACAAGTACCAAGAGCGTTTCCGCTACATTAGCGTCGACGAGTATCAGGACACCAACCACGTCCAGTACGAGATCGCCAACCTGCTGGCCGCCAAGTACCAAAACCTCATGGTCGTGGGCGACGATGACCAGTCCATTTACAGCTGGCGCGGCGCCGACATCACCAACATCCTGGACTTTGAGAAGGACTTTAAAAACTGCAAGACCGTTAAGCTGGAGCAGAACTATCGTTCCACGGGTCACATCCTGAGCGCCGCCAATGCCGTGGTGCGCCACAACTCGCAGCGCAAGGACAAGCGCCTGTTTACGGCCGAGGGCGATGGCGAGAAGATTCAGGCCTTCCAGGCGAGCGACGAGCGCGACGAGGGCCGCTGGATTGCCGGCGAGATCGAGAAGCTGCATGCCAAAGGCACGAGCTACGACGACATCGCCGTCTTCTACCGCACCAACGCTCAGTCGCGTATCCTCGAAGATATGTTCCTGCGCGCGGGCGTGCCCTACAAGATTGTGGGCGGCACGCGATTCTTCGACCGTGCCGAGATCCGCGACGTCATGGCCTACCTTAAGATGATCGTGAACCCGGCCGACGAGATGAGCGTCAAGCGCGTCATCAACACACCGCGCCGCGGCATCGGTTCCACCTCGATCCAAAAGATCGAACAGCTGGCGCGCGACAACCGTTGCTCGTTCTTCCAGGCTTGTGAGATCGCGTGCGCCGAAACCGGCATGTTTAGCGCCAAGGTGCGCAATGGCCTGTCGAGCTTTGTGTCGCTGGTGCGCGAGGGCCGTCGCATGGATGGCGAGCTCAAGGACGTCGTCGAGATGATTGTCGACAAGACGGGCCTGCTGCAGGCATTCCGCGCCGAGGGCACCATGGAGTCCGAGAGCCGCGCCGAGAACATCCAGGAATTCCTGGGCGTTGCGGCCGAATTTGAAGAGACACACGAGGATATCGAGGGTACGCTCGAGAGCCTAGAAGAGCTGCGCGCAGCCGGTGTTGCCGACGTGCCTGCCGGCGCCGAGCCCGAGCCCGTCGTGGTGAGCGCGCCTGCGCCCGAGCCCGGTCCGTCTGCGCCCGCGTCTTCGTTTGAGGCGCTCGTTAGCGCGCGCGATGCCGCGGGCTCTAATCCGCTCGATGGCTTGGCCGCTCCGGCACTGTCTCCGCAGGATGCCCTGGCCGCCGCCATCGCGGGCAACGCGTATGCCGCGCCGACGGAGCTGCCGGCGGGTGCCGTGCATGCCGACGAGATCGAGCGCACCTACGGCCCGCTCACCTGCAAAGCGCTGCCTGCACTCATGGAGTGGCTGGCCCTGCGCTCCGACTTGGATTCCCTGGCCGGCGAGACGCATGCCATCACTATGATGACCATCCACTCCGCCAAGGGCCTGGAGTTCCCGGCGGTTTTCGTGGCCGGCATGGAGGAGGGTATCTTCCCGCACGTGCATGACTTTGGCGGCAGCGATGATCCGGGCAAGCTCGAGGAGGAGCGTCGCCTAGCCTACGTCGCCATCACGCGCGCCCGTAAGCGCCTGTTCCTGACCTATGCGGCCACGCGTCGCACCTACGGCTCGACCTCTGCCAACCCGCGCTCGCGCTTCCTCAACGAGATTCCGTTTGAGGACATCGAGTTTAGCGGTATCGGTTCTGCCGGTTTTGAGGGCACGGGCTGGGAGAAGCGCGGCGACCGTCACGGCACGTTTGGCTCGGGTATGGGCTCGGACATGTATGGCGGCAAGGTGTTTGGCTCGCATACGCGCTCGACCGGCGGCTCTGGATCGCGCAGCGGATCGAGCTTCGATGACTTCTTTGGCGGCAGCACTTATGGCACCGAGCGCCATCGTGGGGTCTCGCCCGACGCCGGCCGTGTTGCCTCGACCTTTGGCTCGGGCACGCCGCGCGTCAAAAAGCCGTCGTCCAAGGTGTCCCCGACGGTGGAGCGCAAGGTCGATCGTGCCAGCGCATCGCAGGACTTTGCCGCGGGTGATACCGTGAGCCACAAGACCTTTGGTACGGGTACCGTGATCTCGGTCGTCGGAGACATGATCGAGGTTCAATTCGAAAAGACCGGCCAGACCAAAAAGCTTATGAAGGGCTTTGCTCCGATCGTCAAGCTGTCGTGATCCCGGCGGACCTGGGCGGGCGTATGGGGCAACATCGCCTGCTCGGGCAGTCCTGCTCGCACGGAGAGCACATTAAGTGCTCTCCGGCTCGTGCGGAACTCGCGATCGATGTTGCCCCATACGCCCGTCCAGGTCCTTAGATAACGTTGCTTGCGAACGTCGCTCTGCTCGTCCGCTTTTTTGATCTGGAGAGCCGGGTGGGCTGATATATATGGATAAGGGGCTCCTCCGTTGGTGGACGGGGGAGCCCCTTGTTGCGTTTTGGTTGTTGTTGCGACCTAGAGGTGGCTGATGATCAGTTCCATCTTGCCTTCGAGGTCGATGGAGCTGACGGTGTTCGGGGCCAGCAGGTGGCTTCCCTTGTGGACGGGGTCGCCGCAGACGGTGCCTTCGCCGTCGATGACCGACAGGCACATGAAGGGCCAGCGCTGGTCGAGGATCTTGCTGCCGTCGACACGCACGCGATCGACGGTGTAGCAGGGGTTAGACACGAGCTCGGTCACGCCGTCGACCTCAGGCGCGTTCACCGTGCCGTCGGTCGGAGCCTGAACATCAAAGTCGATGCAGTCGAGGCTCTGCTTAATGTGCAGCGGGCGCAGCTTTCCGTCGGTGCCGGGGCGGTCGTAGTCGTACAGGCGATATGTCACGTCGCTCGACTGCTGCGTCTCCAGAATCAGCGTGCCGGTCTTGATGGCGTGAACGGTGCCGGAGTCGATCTGGAAAAAGTCTCCCTTGTGAATCGGCAGCACGTTGAGCATCTCGTCCCAACGGCCCTCCTCGATCATCTGTGCAGCCTCGGCGCGGTCGTGCGCGCGCTGGCCGACGATAATCGTGGCGTCGGGCTCGCAGTCCAGTACATACCAGCACTCGGTTTTACCCAAGCTGCCGTTCTCGTGCTCGGCGGCGTACTCGTCGTTGGGATGAATCTGGATCGAAAGGTCGTCCTTGGCGTCCAGAATCTTAATGAGCAGCGGGAACTCCTTGCCCTCGCAGTTGCCAAAGAGCTCGCGGTGCTCGGCCCACAGCCACGACAGCGTGTGGCCTGCATACGGGCCCTCCGCAATCTGGCAGTCGCCGTTGGGATGGGCCGAGATGGCCCAGCACTCACCGATGGGCCCCTCGGGAATGTCGTAACCAAATACGGTTTCGAGCTGGCGGCCGCCCCAGATCTTCTCGTGGAAGATCGGCGTCAGTTTAATCAAATCGGACATATTCATACCCCCATTGTGTTGCGCGGGCGCCGCGTAAAACTGCTCAAAACGAGCGCCCGCGTGACTACAAAAACCTATGCCAACGTTACGTTGTGCAACTCAAAGCGGTCGCCAACGTTGCGCGAGATCGAATACTCAAAGGCGGCGCCGCTGTCCAAAAAGCCAATTTGGGTGAGCTCGAGCAGGGGAGAGCCAGGCTTGGTGTCCAAGCACTCGGCTTCTTCCTCGGTTGCTGCCACGGCGCGAATGGTACGGTGGAAGCTCGAAATCTTCAGCCCGCATTGCTCGCGGATGAAGCGGTAGACCGATCCGTACAGGTCCTTCTTTTTCAGCCCCGGAATCAGCTCGAGGGGCATGTAGGTGTACTCGATAACGATGGGCTTCTCATCGGCCTGACGCACGCGCACGACGTGATAGACAAAGTCATCCTCGGCAATTCCCAGCTGGGCTGCGATGTCCGCTGGTGGATTAACGATCGAGAAATCGTAGACCACCGAGGTCACCTTCTCCCCGCGGTGCTCATATGAAAAGCCCTGGGCACGGTCGTTTTTGCCCTGGAAAAACGCCTGGCCGGGAAGTCCCGCCGCGTCCTTAACGTAGGTACCCGATCCGCGTCGGCTAGTAATAAGACCTTCCTCGGTGATTTGTTCAATAGCTCGTTTGACGGTGATTTTGGAAACGTTATAGAGCTCGCAGAACTCAACGACGGTGGGAAGCTTGTCGCCCGGTTTAAGAGCGCCATCCTCAATACTTCGACGAATATCTGCAGCTATCGCCTCGTATTTTGGGATCACGGAACCTCCTTTCAAACTTGGTTGAGTATAAAAGAAAGTATAGTCAACACCTAAGTATCTCTATTGAGTTATTGAAAAGTTCGAGAAAGATAAAATTAAAAGTCGCCCCGCTTGAAAAATTAGAGCGTTTTAAATGATAAACGTCTGAGTAGTGTCGTGTTGAGAAATGATCGGTCCGAGGACGGGGCCGAACCGATATAACACCCAGCGAACCGAATCTCGTACTCTGCGCTTCCCCAGATAAAACCTGCCAAAACAAACCTGTCCTTTTTGGTAGGTTTTTGCCTTGGGAGCGGTACCATACAGGCAATGTTTAAACGAGAAAGGCGGGCTCCCATGGAACCTAAGCAGTATTACATCGGCATCGACGTCGGCGGCACCTCGGTCAAGGAGGGTCTGTTCGATGAGGACGGAAACCTGCTTGCCAAGGCCAGCGTGCCCACGCCTCCCATCGTTGACGCTGCGGGCTTTGCCGCGGTGACCGAGGCTATCGACCAGGTGGTCGCCAAGGCCCAGATTCCGCGTGCCTTTGTGTCGGGCATTGGCCTGGCCGTTCCGTGCCCCATCCCGGCATCGGGCGATGCCAAGGTCAAGGCGAACATCGCCATCAACCTGCCCGAGCTCAAGATCGCGATCCAGGAGCACTGCCCCGACGCGGTCGTTAAGTACGAGAACGACGCCAACGCTGCTGCTATGGGCGAGGCCTGGCTCGGCTCTGCCAAGGGCGTACAGAACGTGGTGATGGTCACCATTGGTACCGGCGTGGGCGGCGGCGTTATCGTTAACGGCGACGTGGTATCGGGCGTTGTGGGTGCTGGCGGCGAGATTGGCCACATGTGCCTGAACCCGGCCGAGGAGCGCACCTGCGGCTGCGGCGGCCATGGCCACCTGGAGCAGTATTCCAGCGCCACCGGCGTGGTGAGCAACTACCTTGCCGAGTGCGAGAAGGCGGGCATCGAGCCCATCGAGCTGACCGGCCCCTCCGATTCCAAGGACGTGTTCCAGGCCTGCCGCGAGGGCGACAAGCTCGCGCTGGCCGCGGCCGATACCATGGCCGACTATCTCGGCCGCGCACTGGCGCTTATTGCCAACGTGGTTGATCCCGAGATGTTCCTCATCGGCGGCGGCGCCTCCGCCTCGGCCGATGTCTACCTCGACAAGGTTCGCGAGCACTTTAAGCAGTACGCGCTTTCCGCCTCGCGCGAGACGCCCATTAAGGTCGCTTCGCTCGGAAACGACGCCGGCATCATCGGTGCTGCCTACGTAGCCCTGCGCGCTGCCGGAAAATAGCTGGTGCAAGGGGGACAGGTTACATTGCACCAACATGGTGCAAAAGGGACAGCCTTGGCCCCCGTGCCTGCGCCCCAAAATATGCCGTGGCCCTTCCGTCTGCGAAGGCTCGGCATCGGCGTGCTACCATAGCTACGTCCAAGTACACATATCAAGTGGAGGATACCCATGGCAAACGTTCTTGTCTTTGGTCACCAGAACCCCGATAACGACGCCATCATGAGCGCCGTCGTCCTGTCCCAGCTGCTCAACCAGGTTGAGTATGCCGGCAACACCTACGAGGCCTGCGCCCTTGGTCAGCTTCCGGCCGAGTCCGCCAAGCTGCTCGCCGACGCCGGCATCGCCGAGCCCCGCGTGATCGAGTCCGTCGAGGCCGGCCAGCTCGTCGTCCTCACCGACCACAACGAGTCCGCCCAGTCCGTCGCCGGCCTTAAGGACGCCACGGTCTTTGGCGTTGTCGATCATCACCGCATCGGCGACTTCGAGACCGCCGGCCCGCTGCACTACATCTGCCTGCCCTGGGGCTCCAGCTGCACCATCGTCACCAAGCTCGCCGGCGTGCTCGGCGTTGAGCTTTCCGACGTTCAGGCCAAGCTGCTGCTCTCGGCCATGATGACCGACACGCTCATGCTCAAGAGCCCCACCACCACCGATGTCGACCGCGCCGTTGCCGCCAAGCTCGGCGAGCAGGTGGGCGTCGACCCGGTCAAGTTTGGCATGGAGGTCTTCCTCACCCGTCCGTCTGGCTCCTTCACCGCAGCCGAGATGGTCGGCAACGACATCAAGATGTTCGAGCCTGCTGGCAAGAAGCTGCTCATCGGCCAGTACGAGACTGTCGACAAGACCCGCGCACTCGGCATGATCGACGAGATTCGCGAGGCCATGCGCGCCTACGCCGCCGAGAAGGGTGCCGACGGCATCGTCCTGTGCATCACCGACATCATGGAGGAGGGCTCGCAGGTCCTGCTCGAGGGCGAGACCGAGGCTGCTCAGAAGGGCCTGGGCATTGCCGACGAGCGCGACGGCGTCTGGATGCCGGGTGTCCTCTCCCGTAAGAAGCAGGTTGCTGCCCCCATCATGGCCGCCTGCTAGGTTTAGTTCACTAAACGCCACGACCGGATCGCGGACGCCCCGCGCTCCGGTCGTTTTTTTGTGCACGGTGCCGCGTCGTCTCTTGGACAGGCGTGCCCGTGCCGTTGAGCAAATAATGTTCAACCTGTGGTTCCGCTTTTCGGCCACGCCTGCGTGCTTGTCGTGCAGGGTAGGCTAGATGCAAGCGTAATACGTTAGAGCGCGGCGCCGCCACTTGGGCGGGCCGTGCTTTTTTAAGACGGGAGCTTTCCCGTGAAAGGAGTCGCCCATGGCAGCAACTGAGCAGCTGTTCAACGTTCGTGAGCGCAAGCGCTTTGAACGTCACGACATTTGGGAGCGCATCACCGAGAACGGCACGATTTCCGCCGCCGTCATGGTCTTCGCCGCCATCGCCGCCGTCATTTGTGCCAATACCGATGCCTACGAGGCCATCCATCACTTTTTGGAGACCCCACTGTATGTGGGCCTGGGCAACCTTACGGCCGGTCTCACCGTTGAGCTTTTCGTCAACGACTTCCTCATGGCGATTTTCTTTTTGCTGGTGGGCATTGAGCTCAAGTATGAGATGACGGTCGGCGAGCTCAAAAACCCGCGCCAGGCCATGCTTCCCATGCTGGCGGCCGTGGGCGGCGTCGTCGTTCCCGCCTGCATCTATCTGATCTTTAACCATGCCGGCGCCCGCAGCGGTTGGGCCATCCCCATGGCAACCGATATTGCCTTTGCGCTGGGCGTGCTGTCGCTTTTGGGCAATCGCGTGCCCAACGGCGTGCGCGTGTTCTTCTCGACGCTCGCCATCGCCGACGACCTCATTTCCATCGCCGCCATCGCCATCTTCTACGGTCAGAGCCCCAATCCGTTTTGGTTGGGCGCCGCCGCGCTTGTGACCTGCGCGCTCGTGTGGCTCAACAAGACGCAGCATTACCGCCTTGCCCCGTACTCGGTGCTGGGCCTGCTGCTGTGGTTCTGCATGTTCAAGAGCGGCGTGCACGCTACGCTCGCCGGCGTCATCTTGGCCTTTACCATCCCGGCCAAGTGCGGCGTCAAGCTCGATAGCCTCACCGATTGGTTGGGCGAGTGCCTGCCGCTGCTCGATGATCGCTACGATGACGAGGCACACATCCTGGGCCAGCATGACTTTACCGTCTCGACCACCAAGGTCGAGCGCGTCATGCACCGCGTGACCCCGCCGCTCATCCGCATGGAGCGTCTGATCTCCACGCCGGTCAACTTTGTGATTCTGCCGATCTTTGCGTTCGTGAACGCACAGGTTCGCCTAGTGGGTGTGGACATGAGCACGCTGCTCACCGACCCGGTGACGCTCGGCGTGTACTTTGGCATGCTGCTGGGCAAGCCGATCGGCATCTTTGGCATGACGTTTGCCCTGGTTAAGCTTAGGGCCTGCGAGCTACCGCGCAATGTCAACTGGCACATGATTGCCGGTGTGGGCATTCTGGGTGGCATCGGCTTTACCATGTCGATCCTCATCAGCGGCCTTGCCTTCCCGACGGCCCAGTTTGAGGTTCTGGCCGCCAAGGCCGCTATTCTCGCCGGCTCTGTCACTGCGGCCGTACTTGGCATGATCTACATGAGTGTGATCTGCAAGCATCCCGCGCCCAAGGACGAGTAAGAGCGCGAAAACCGGCTCCAGAACCGATTCGGGCGCGTTCAAAATGCGGATTCGGGTGGTGCTTGCCGCCTGCCAGACACGCCAGTGGTCAAAAAACGCCGTTTGTGAGTACTGTCACAAACGGCGTTTCATTTTAGGTGCGGAAAATAATGAACAAAGTTATAAGAACTGTACGTTAATGAGTGACCATCGACTTCCAATTTGGCGCTAGCTGACGGTGATTGGGGAGTTTCAAGGTAGCGCGCAGAGATGTGGTGTAAGAGGCGGGGCATGCCCCGCCTCTTCTCTTTCT
>CABUVH010000047.1 GCA_902494935.1 uncultured Collinsella sp. | reverse complement strand
TTTGGGCGGACGTCTGCCGCGTGCGTTACTCGAAGTATTGGAATTTGTTGGTCGAGAAGGCGAACGTTACGACGAAGCCTTCGCCGGGCTCGGATGCCGCGGTGACGTCGATGCCCATCTTGGAGCACAGGCGCGCCACCAGATAGAGACCGATGCCCGTTGCGCGCTTGGTGGTGCGGCCGTTGTCGCCGGTAAAGCCCTTCTCGAACACGCGCGGCAGGTCGGCCGCGCTCACGCCGCAGCCGTTGTCCGCGACGGTAAGCTCGATGCGCTCGCTCGCCAGGCCCTCGTCCAGCAACGCACCCGAAAACACGATCTTTGCGCCGTCCTCACGCGCATATTTAATGCTGTTCTGAATGAGCTGGCCCAGAATAAACTCGAGCCACTTCTCGTCGGTAAAGACCTCAAAGTCGAGATTCTCGCACACCGGGGCCACGTGCGCCGCGATGAGCTCACGCGCGTTGGCTTTAATCGCGCCCGTCACCAAGGTTTTGAGATCCCAGCGGCGAATCAGGTAGTCGCGTTCCACAACTTCCGAGCGCGCGTAGTACAGCGCCTGGTCGATATAGCGCTCCACGCGGGCAAGCTCGCGGCCCAGGTCATCCACACGCGACAGATCGTCTTCGCTGCCGTCCAGGTTTTCCAAAATCAGATGGGCTGCTGCCAGGGGCAGCTTGGCCTCGTGGACCCAGCTCTCGATATAGTCGCGATAGTCATCGGTCTGGCGCCTGCCTTCGGCAACCTCGTCACAAGCGGTTTTGCCCACCCGACGCAAGACCTCATACTCGAGCTCGCCCTCGGCATAGGTCGGACATTGCACCATCTCCTGCACCCATGCGGGACTCTCGAGCTCCTCTGCCGCACGCTCCAGCTGGCGCAGAAAACGACGACGGCGCGCGTATTCGATCACGATGCCAAGCATGCCAAAGATAAAGGACACGCCGACCGCCACGACCACGATAGAGACGGGTGCACCGGCGACCGTCAGCACAAAGCAGCTCAGCAGCACGCCGCACGTCCACACGGCGACGGGAAGCAGCGCGTCTTTAAAGAACTTGCCAAACGACATAGCCGGCCCCTAGACCGAATAGCCCTGGCCGCGGTGCGTGGTCAAATACCCCTTGATGCCGATTTTTTCGAGCGTGGTGCGCAGGCGGTTGATGTTGACGGTGAGCGTATTGTCGTCCACGAAGGCGTCGGAGTCCCACAGGTCCTGCATGATGGCCGAGCGCGAAACAATCTTGCCCGCGCGGCTCAGAAGCAGTGAGAGGATACGCAGCTCGTTTTTGGTGAGCTCGGTGCTAGTGCCGGTTTGCGTGTTGGTAACCATGGAGCGGGCGAGGTCGAGCTCCAGCCCCTTGTGGACAAGTGTGCTGCGCTCGCCTGCCGCCGCGGTGCGACGCAGCAGTGCGTTGATGCGCGCCACGAGCACACGGGCGCTGTAGGGCTTGGGAACAAAGTCGTCCGCGCCGAGCGTCATGGCCATGACCTCGTCGATCTCGGTCGTGCGCGACGTGAGGACGATGATGGGAACCTCGGATTCGCGGCGAACCTCGTGGCAGATATGCTGGCCGTCCTTGACGGGAAGCGTGAGGTCGAGCAGCACCAGGTCGGGCGCGGCGGCGAGAATATCGCGCGAGACATGCTCAAACGATTCGCAGGCCTCGATTTCAAACCCGGCGCGGGCAAGGATGTCGATAAGCTCACGACGAATGGGCTCGTCGTCCTCAACGACATAGATCAGCGCCATGGATTCCGCTCCCCTCTTGGTTGTCTTGCCCCATTATGACCGCGGAGCCGCAGGTGCGCGCCTCGCGCGGCACCAAGGTGACAGAACTGTTCGCAAGCGGGGGCGTTTTGTCCGCCTCACGCTCGCGACGGAAACGGAGACCAAAATGAGTTTTTAATCCCCGTCCCAGAAAAATCATTTAGCGGCGGGCGCGGAGCTTTTCGTAGCCGTCGGCAAAGAAGGCGACCGTGGCGGCGTCGGCCTCCGCAGCGTCCGTCTCGGTTGCGGGAACCACGCCGTGCTCGTCGCTCACCAGGAACAGCGCGCCCTTGAGCTGCGCGGGAATGTCTACGCGCGTGACCGGGATGCCCTTGGTCTGGGCCAGCTGCTCAATGAGCGTCGCCGTGCCGCACAGGCACTCGTCCGCTGGCGCCACAAAGGCAAGCTCGCCGTTACCGACGGCGGCGAGCAGCTCGGGCGCCACGCCGGTCTCGTCGGCCTCGGAGCGGGCCTCGGCGGAGCGGGCACGTAGCGCCTTAGCCGACGTATCGGTTAGCGGCTCGTACTCCCCCACCGTCATGGCGGCGTTGCCGTTAACGTCGATCACCAGCATGAGCACGCCATCGTGCGCGGTATAGTCGCCCTCGGCTAGCGACCACTCAACGTGCTGCTTGGCCCAGCTGAGCATGTTATGGGTAAGCGGCTCGCCCTGCACCAAGCGCTCGGACAGTGCGCGAATGTGGCGGTTGAGCATGGGCACCTTTTTATTGGACATGCGCCAACGGCAGACAAGCGCGGGCTTGTCGAGCGTAAACTTCTCGACCGCCTCCTGATTGGCGCAAAAGTCCTCGTACGCACGCTGATCCTCGGCATTGCCAAACAGCTCGGCATCATCAATCTGGGGCATGGTTGTACCTTTCGTGTTAGTCATTCCGTCCTCTTATACCAAAAAGACGGCCCTCCAAACGGAGCGACCGTCTTTTGCAGAGATTATTTTGTTCCGGGGCGAAACTTAGTGCCTAAAGTGGCGGGCGCCGGTAAAGACCATAGCAATATTGTGCTCGTTGCAGGCCTGAATGCTCTCGTCATCGCGCTTGGAGCCGCCGGGCTGGATGATGCAGGTCACGCCGTGTGCGGCAAGCACGTCGACGTTGTCGCGGAACGGGAAGAACGCGTCGCTTGCACAGGCAAAGCCGCCCTTCTCCACGCCCTCGCGCTCGCAGAAGTCCTCGGCGCGCTCGCAGGCAAGTAGCGCAGAGTCAACGCGGTTAGGCTGACCCGGGCCCATGCCAATGCCGGCCTTACCCTTGGAGACCAGGATGGCGTTGGACTTAACGCCCTTGCAGACCTTCCAGGCAAACTCGAGCTCGGCCATCTCGGCGTCGGTGGGCTTGCGGTCGGTGGGGAACGTAAAGGTCGCGGGATCCTCGGTCACGTGGTCGACCTCCTGCACCAACATGCCGCCGTCGACGGAGCGCAGCTCCACCTGAGCGCCGTGGTCCACGCCGCCGGTCGCCAACACGCGCAGGTTGGGGCGCTTGGCCATGCGCTCGAGCGCCTCGGCGGTGTAGCTCGGGGCGATGATGACCTCGACGAACTGCTTGTTCTGATCGGCAAAGTGCTCAACCAGATCAAAGGGAACCTCGCGGTTGCAGGCGATGATGCCGCCGAAGGCGCTCTTGGGATCGCAGGCAAAAGCGCGGTCGTAGGCAGCCGTGATGTCCTCGGCAACGGCGGAACCGCAGGGGTTCTGGTGCTTGAGGATTACGCAGGCCGGCTCGTCGAACTCGCGGACCAGGTTCCAGGCGGCGTCGGCATCCAGATAGTTGTTGTAGCTGAGCGGCTTGCCCTGGATCTGCTTGGAGCCCACGAGCGGGAACTGCGAGCTTGCGGTGTTCTCGCAGCCCTCGGCAAAGCGATAGACTGTGGCTTTCTGCTGCGGGTTCTCGCCATAGCGCAGGTCGTCGACCTTCTCCAGCGAAATCTCGAGCTTGGCAGAGGTGTCCGCCACGTCGCTTGCCTGGGCGGCGAGCCAGCGGGAGATGGCCGTGTCGTAGGCGGCGGTGGTCTGGTAGACCTTCACCTGCAGGCGACGACGGGTGGAAAGCGTGGTGCAGCCACCGGTCTCGTGCATCTCGGCCAGGACGGCATCATAGTCGGCCGGATCGGAAATGACGGTAACGCTCGTGGCGTTCTTGGCGGCAGAGCGCAGCATGGAGGGGCCACCGATGTCGATGTGCTCGATGGCGTCCGCGAAGGTGACCTCGGGGTTGGCGACGGTCTTCTCGAACTCGTACAGGTTGACGACGACCAGGTCGATCAGCTTAATGCCGTGCTGAGCCGCCTCCTGCATGTGCTGCTCGGAATCGCGGCGGGCCAGCAGCGCGCCATGAACCTTGGGGTGCAGGGTCTTAACGCGGCCGTCCATCATCTCGGGATAGCCCGTGAACTCCTCGATGGGGGTTACGGGAACGCCCGCGTCCTCGATGGCACGAGCCGTGCCGCCCGTAGAGATGATCTCGACGCCAAAGTCGTCAACCAGCGTCCGTGCGAAATCGACGACGCCCGTCTTATCGGTAACCGAGATCAACGCGCGTGCGATCTTCACATCAGATCCCATGCAGTCCTCCTGTCTGGTACGCCGCCGTGCTCTGTGAGTCGGTGATACGTCGATCTGCAGCGCTCGCGCAGCGGCATTGAAAATACTGATTTAATGTAGCGCATCGAGCGCATCGATGCACCCCGCAACGGGCGCATGTGCAGAAAAAGTTTGCGAGCGGAGGGGATGGGCATGGCACCGGGCACGGTGAGTTCATGGAACACAGGGGCACCATAATTAGATGCCAATGGCGTGGTAGAACTGTGCTCGATATGCATCCGCAAAAGAAAGAGGCACCATGGTCTCGCGGGTTCTCTACCGACCGTTTGATACCGAAGACTTCGACGCCATCGCGCTGATTCTGCAGCAGCTTTGGCATAACAATTCGGATAACGATGAGTACAACCGCCTTGAGGCCGCGTGCGACCTCGCCTATTGCCTTTCGTCGTCGACGTTTTCACAGGTTGCCGTAATCGACGGTCAGGCGCGTGGCATTTCGCTCGCGCGTGCGGGACAGAGCTCCGGCGCCACTATCAACGAGCATTGGATGGATACCGAACGCACGCTGCTATCGCAGATGCGTGAGCTAGAGCCCGATGCGTGCGCCGAGTATCTCTCGTTTGTGCGCGCAACCATCCGAACCAACAACCGCCTGCTCGAGAGCAGCCCGTTGCCGCACGACAACGAGGTCACGCTGCTTGCCGTGGATCGCGATGTCCATGGCCTGGGCGTTGGCACGGTTCTGCTCGATGCCGCCGTCTCGCACCTGTCCTCGCTTGGAGCGACGAGGGCGCACCTGTACACCGACTCCAACTGCTCGTGGAAGTTCTACGAGCTGCACGGCTTTAAGCGCACGGCCACGCACCGCGCCAACCGCGAAGAGCGCCGTCACGACATGCCGCGCGAAAGCTTCCTCTACGAACTCGATCTAACAGCCTAAACCTGGCAGCCATACCTAGTCATTTAGGAACGTCCCCAGTGACTAGTCGTTGGGGACAGTCTTCGTAGGTAGCGCATAAAAATGGGATGGATCCGTCGGCAGTCGCCGGAGAAGATCCATCCCAAAAATCAGAGCGCGCTAGAACGTTCCGCCGCCGCCTCCGCCGACGCCGCCTCCGCCGCTGCCCGAGAAGCCGCCACCGCCGCCGCCGCTCGAGCTATCGGAACTCGACGCCAGCTCACGGATGGTCTCGTGATACACGTCATCGAATGAATCGAGCGGGGACTCGGTACCGTAATGATGGTAGTACCACCAGTAGCAGGGATAATTGTCATAGAAGCCGTCGGCCTCGCGCACCTCGGGCGGCACGGCCTCGGCAAGCTGACGCAGCACTTCCTTGGAAACGCCCAGCGCCACGCCCATCACCAGCAGCTTGTTCCACAGTACCAGATCGCCGGGGACGGCTTCCTTTAGACGCGTGAAGTCCTCGAGCCAATGCTTAAGTGCCTTGCAGCGAGCCGCCACCTCGGCGCCCTCCGGCGTAAAGCGGCGGAACGTAAGGCCCACGCCGATACCCACCAGCACAATCGGCACCGAGATAACCGCGGCGGTAATGTTCGCCTGTGCGCCATCGGTAAAGAAGATGGATCCCACGGGAACAAAGGCAATCAGGATACCAAGAACCAGGCAAAACACCATTGCAACAATGCCGTCCGAGGCAACGTACTCGCTATCGGCCAGCTTGCCCTTAACGGTGTTCTGATAGTCCTCGAGCTTATCACCCACGGGTGTAGCGTGCTGCTTGACGTAGTGCTGCAGCTCGTCGAACGTGCGCGAACGGTCACCGTTCTCGTCAGGCTTAGCACCGGCAAAGAAGACCTTGAGCACCATGTGGTCAATGCCCTTGGCCGACTTCCAGCCCGCATCACTCACCGTCACGCGATACGTCTGCTCTTCTTTTTCACGCCCCAACAGACCCTTCTTGGCCTTGGTCACGGTCGCCTGCTCCAGCTTGATCACACGGTCGTCGGTGAGCTTCATAAGCGTGGCGATATATGCCTGATCGGGCACCTCGTTCCAGCTCATGAGGGCCGAAAGCACGGCGGGATGGTCGGCCGAAGGCACATCGCGGAAATATTCGTCCTGGAAAAACGGCTTGGGCTTGCGCTTGCGCAGCTTGAGCATAACGATTGTGCCGGTAAAGGCCACCGCCGCAACAACACTTAGCACGGCAAGTGCATTGGCAATCATGCGAGCGTGAGCGCGGCGGGCGTTAGCTTCGTCGGCCCATTCCTTCTCTTCGCTCAGGATCGTTGACATGCGCTCTTCGCCCGAAGCGGCAAGCTGCGGCACCCAGTCGCTAGGGAAGGCGATGCGTGCCTCGGCGAATTCGCCCTGATGCACGCAGGGAATGGTATAGGTGACCATGGGTTCGTCCGCATCGAGCGACACGTCGCCCGTCAGCGGACCGTGGCCCCATGCGCGGAAGTTATCGCCTTTGACGGCCGCCGTCCCGGCAGTGGCATTTGCGAAGCGCACTTCCATCTCGACGTCATCGGAATCCGCAGACCAGCCGTCGCCCACAAACTTCCAGTAGAGCTCGGCGGTATCGGCCCAGTTCATAACCGCACCGGTCATGGTATAGCTCACGTAATAGGTCGCGCTGTCGCCGCTCTCGTGAGGGCTGAACACCTTAATCCTTACGCCGTCACCGGTCTGCTCGACCGTATAGACGCCAGAGTCGCCCTTGTTCGCGCTATCGACTTTGTTAAACGCGGTGTCCTCTTCCTCGACACTCAGCACATCGACGCCCGCCGTGCCGCCCTGCTGGTTGGCGCCCGTATTGATCTCCCAAAACACGCCGTTGATGTCGTCGTCGAAATCAAACTGGCGTCCCTCGACAACGGTCAGCGATCCATCGGCCTCAACCGTGGCACTGATATAGGTCTGGGTCATGGAATAACCGTCGGCGTGTGCGGCGGCGGGCAGTAGCAGCAATGCAAGCGCGACGAGTGCGCAGACGGAAGCAAATCGCGCAAACGGGCGGCGCTGCCGGCTGACTTTGGCGGCGAGGGTGTTCATGGGCACATCCTTTATCTGTGGTACCAACAGCGTTATTGTCCCACGTTTGCGAGCGTACGACACGACCGTCTAGGCAAGCGGGGCGTCAATTGGGACAAAAGTTACGCCCGCCGCCAGCAGCTAGTCATTGGGGACGTTCTTAAATGACTAGTCGTTTGGAACGCTCTTTGGCCGAGTCCCGCGCCAGCAATAGATACCACTTCATAGCTCCGTCACAGGTGTAGCGGCTTTGTGTGGGCGCGACATGCGCTGATTGAGCCGCCAGCCGAGGGGCATAAAGCAATTGAGCGAAAACGGTTTGCCCCTTTGCCGTTCGCTTGAGGATCATGTCCCCCTTTTCCGCGGAACCCCCGGCAGTTGCGAAGAGCTGCCGGGGGTTCTGTCGTCTAAGGTGCCGAGTTGATGGACAGGAACCAAAGCACCGAGCCTGCGGCCCGCTATACGCAATGCGGGGCCTCGATAACTTGCGGACCACAGTGACGCCTCCCCTTCGTGCCCCGCGCTATACTCGTCCGCATGGATATCAACGCACGCAACATAGCAACGCCCGCCGCGGACGCGCTAACGACGCAGCCCGCCTCCGCCCCCGTCGTGGGCCGCTTTGCCCCGTCGCCCTCGGGCCGTATGCACCTGGGCAACGTGTTCAGCTGCCTGTGCGCATGGCTTTCGGCCCGCAGCCAGGGCGGCAGCATCGTGTTGCGCATCGAGGACCTGGACAATCGCTGTAAGCGCCCGGAACTTGCCGCCCAGCTCATCGACGACCTAGCCTGGCTGGGACTGGAGTGGGACGAAGGCCCCTACTACCAGCACGATCGCCTGGATCTGTACGAGGACGCCCTGCACCAGCTGCAGGACGCCGGCCTCACCTACCCCTGTTTTTGCACGCGCGCCGAGCTCCACACCGCAAGCGCGCCGCATGCCAGCGACGGCACGCCCATCTACCGTGGCGCCTGCAGAGGCCTTTCTGCCGAGGAGGTCGCCCGCCGCAGTGCCCTGCGCGCCCCGGCCACGCGCCTGCGCGTGCCCGCCGTCGACGACCTCGCAGACGATGTGGTCGAATTCGTGGACCGCACGTATGGTGCCCAATGCGAAGCGCTCGCCACCGAGTGCGGCGACTTTTTGGTGCGCCGCAGCGACGGCGTGTTTGCCTATCAGCTGGCCGTGGTGGTCGATGACGCCGCCATGGGTGTTACCGAGATCGTACGCGGATGCGACCTGCTTGGCTCCACGCCGCGCCAGATCTATCTGCAGCATCTGCTGGGACTTCCCACTCCGCACTACGCACATATTCCGCTGCTCATGTCACCGGACGGCCGCCGCCTTTCCAAGCGCGACCGCGATCTGGACCTGGGCGAGCTCCGCGCTCGCTTTGGCACATCCGAGGCACTGCTGGGCTGGCTCGCCGGGCAAACAGGCATCGCGCCGGACACCACGCCGCGCACCGCCGAGCAATTGGTCGAGCACTTTAGCTGGGATGTTATCCACGCGCACCGGGAGAACATCGCCATAACAGCCGAGTAGCCGCTCACTCCGCCCCTACGCAACATCCCAGGGTTGAAGTTCGTCGCCCAGGCGAACGATGCAGTCGTAGAGCACGGTATGGCGCTCGGCCGGGTTGGCGTCGCGATGAAAATGGCCGTAGTACCAGCGCTTGTAGTCCAAGCGATCTTCCAGCTCATCGAAAAACGCCGTAAGTCGATCAACGCCGGGGCAATCCCAGCCGGGCGCCGGATAGAGCGTGGGCGAAAGCATGTGCGTAGAGCAGGTGTGGGTGATTACGTAGTCGACCTTCCAGCCCACGCTGTCGAGCTTTGTCCGTGCCTCCTCAAAGTTGCGCTCGTCCGGCAGCTCCTGTGGCCACCAGCTGGAATACGGAATGCGGTATTCCTTGTCCACGCTCGTGGCACCGCCCATAGTAAAGATCGTTGAGTTGTCGAGCTCAAAAACCTCGCCACGCGTCAGGCGCCGTATGGGAGAGGTGCCCGACAGGCGCTGCGTCAGCCCACCGTGCCACAGCTCCATGGAACGCTCCGCCCAGTGATCGAAACGCTCGTGGTTGCCGTCGACGAACAGCACGGTATAGGGGCGCGACTCCAGCCAAGCGATATCGGCGCACTCCTCGGCAGAGAAATCCCACGGAAAGCCAAAGTCGCCCGCGACAATCAGATAGTCATCACTCGTCAAACTATCCCCAAGATCCCAGTCGCGCAGCTTTTGCATGTCGACGCCGCCGTGAATATCGCCCGTCACATAGACCGTCATCGGATTACCACTTCCCTGTAAGTCGCTAGCCCACATTCTGCACGATCACTAAGCTAACCGTTCCAGCCCTCCCATCCTTTGGGGCCTACCCCTCGTTCTTCCATCCAAACGGATCGAGCACCCAAAAAACCAGATCGAGCACGCCGCCGGTCATCATGGCGCCGGCAAGGGCCATGCTAATGTGTAGAGAGACGGCACTTCGGAGCACGTCGAATGGCCCCAGAACAGCCAGCAGCGCGACCGCTGCGCCGGCTACGCACAGCGCGAGGCACGGCCCCGCGTCCTTTACGCACTTCTTTGCGAGATGCTTTGCGTTGTCACTCATCGGTATCGAACTCCTTAGAGGGTCGTTGTTCAGATACATGCCGCCGCGACAGAACGGATCGGCAGGGTAAGTGTCACATGTCGTGCGGACATCAATGGAGAAACCGCCTGCTCGACCAACCTTTGACGCCGTTTTGCACCGGCACCACATCCCCCGCTATCGAGGTCTAATACTTTTCCCACCGCTACCCAAAAACTCATCCAACATTAATCTTGGCTCAAGAATCGCTTAATCTATAACCTGCACTATAGAGTTCGACCGAGGGCGGGGCGGCACCGCGCAACGCAGGCCGCCGAACGCAACGCTCGCGCCCGGGCAGATCACCCGGCGTCGCGCCCATCGAACGAAAGGACAGGTCATGGACGACCTCGAAAAAGTTGAAACCATCCGCACCAAGTGCAACGTGAGCTACACCGACGCCAAGGCGGCGCTCGACGCTGCCGACGGCAACGTTTTGGATGCCATCATTTGGCTCGAGTCGCAGGGCAAGACGCAGACCACGTCGGCGCACGCCGCCACCGAGTCCGCGCCAGTCGGCGAGCCCTCGGCCGAGATGGTCGCCGCGCAAGCCGCCTACGAAAAGTCGAGCGAAAAGACCGACTTCTCCAAGAAGATGGACAGCGTGTGGGAGTACCTCAAAAAACTCTTCCGCCTGAGCCTGGACACCAAGTTTATCGCCACGCGCCGCGATGCGATCATCCTCAACATCCCCATCCTGATTCCCATCGTCGCACTGTTTGCCTGGGGCGCCACGATATGGCTGATGCTGATTGGCCTGTTCTTTGGCATGCGCTACCGCATCGACAGCGACGGCGACGTGCCCGGCAGCATCAACAACCTTATGAATCACGCCGCCGACGCCGCGGACGACATCAAGCAAAATCTCAACGACGACAAGTAATCGCAGACGGGGGCACGCATGGCACGGATCCTGATCGTAGAGGACGAGGAGAAAATCGCCCGCTTTGTGACGCTCGAGCTGGAGCACGAGGGCTACCAGGTGGAGCACGCCGCCGACGGCCGCACCGCCGTGGACCTGGCACTGGAGCGCGACTACGATCTGATTCTGCTCGATGTGCTGTTGCCGCAGCTCAACGGCATGGAGGTCCTGCGGCGTGTCCGCAAGCACAAGGACGTGCCGGTGATCATGGTCACCGCGCGCGATGCCGTGATGGATAAGGTTGCCGGGCTCGATGCCGGCGCCGACGACTACCTGACCAAGCCGTTTGCGATCGAGGAGCTGTTCGCACGGATCCGCGTGGCGCTGAAGCGCTCGGAGGCCGTGCGGGCGGCTTCGGGCGTTGGCGGCGCCGGCGCCGGGGCTGGCGTAGCGAGCAGCACGGCCGCCGGTATCGCCACAATGTCCCCGGCAACCGACACGGCCCAGACCGCTGCCGCGCCCTCCCCCGCCGCGCTTACCGTTGACTCGGTTGCGCTCGACCCCAACCGCCGCGAAGTCACGGTCGGCGGCTCGCCCATCGCACTCACGGCTCGCGAGTTCGACGTCCTCG
>CABUVH010000046.1 GCA_902494935.1 uncultured Collinsella sp. | reverse complement strand
AGCCGGGCATCGACCGGTTTGCGCGCGTGTGGCTGCAGGATTACGCCGTTTTCCACGGACTCGACCCCAAGCTACTTCGCGACTCTAAAACCGTCATGTTCGATAACGCCCTTATCGAGCTACGCCGCGCAGCGCGAGACCTTGTACCAGCACCGGCACCGTCCGGCCAGACCCCTAAGCGTCGCAAAACCTCCGAGCCCACGCTCCCCCTTCCGCCCGATGAGGTGCGCGAGGAGCGACTCATGGCCGCCATCAACGCCCTCTCCACGTACAACCTAAGTAACTCGCGGCTCGACCGCAGCCACCACCGCGATCTGCGCCACGTGGCATGCGCCGTGTATGTCCGCATGTCGCGCTACTATGACACGCACCGAAAGACCGGCATCGTAGCGAGCTTGTTTGGGGAGGAGACGGCCATGCCCTACACCATGTTTGCCTCGGCCGTATTCTTTGCGCCCGAGCGCCACGAGGACTGCGAATACCGCCTGGATCCCATCCATATCTACCGTTGCCAAAACGGCTTTTGGGAATGTATGCGTATCCATGGTAGTAGGCAAAAGAGCAGCAAGCTCGGTGAAATGATGCGCGCCTGCGACCAACGCCTGCGCCTGGCGCTGGACCCCGCCCATCCCCTTAAGGAAGAAAAGGTCCCCAAATATCTGGCCAAGATTATCGATGACGAGATTGTGGCATGGCTTTCGTGGGACGCCGCACACCAGCCCGTCAAGATCGATATCGACCTGACTCAGCTGGGGCACATTCGGAGCGCCGCTGCGCAAACGCGCGAAGCACTTTTAATCGACGAAGAGCGCGAGGACGATGTGCCCACAGAGGTCGATACGGCGGAATCCGAGCAACCGGAAGCCAAGCCTGCGACCGACGTGATGGCCGAGCCGATCGCGGCGCCTACGGAGCGCAACAAAGCCGACGAGCCAACCATTTCCACCGAACAGTTTGGCGTCGTGGCACCGCTCCTCGCACCGACGCCAGCGGTCGTATCGACTGCACCCGCTGGCACCGCAACCGAACTCGCGCCCGCCGCAGATGCCTTCCTTCGCGCGCTGCTCGAGCAAAACGCAGCGCAAGCGACATTGGCGGTAGTGCAATCGGAGCAGAGCGAGGACATGCTCGTCGACAGCATCAACGAGGCGCTCTTTGACCTGGTGGGCGACACCGTTATTGAATTTGGCTCAGCAGGACCGCAAATTATTGAGGACTACGAAGCAGACGTGAGAGGATACCTAGACCATGAGTGATACCGCATCCGCAGCACCCCGCGTGCCCAAGCGCGTCGCCGCCGTCATTCTCAACTCGCTCAAGGGCGGCGTTGTCCCGCGCATCGGCCTTCCCTATATCACCGTGGGGCGAGAGGTCGAGATCCGTGCTCTGCTCACCGACCTGAGCCTCATCGCCGATGGCGGCGCAAGCTTCCGTTTCCTAGTCGGTCGCTACGGCGCCGGCAAGAGCTTTTTGCTCCAGACCATCCGAACGCATGCCATGGGCGAGGGCTTTGTGGTCGCCGATGCCGACCTTTCCCCTGAGCGCCGCCTACAGGGCGGCCAGGGCCAGGGCCTCGCTACCTATCGCGAGCTCATCCGCAACATATCGACCAAGACGCGCCCCGAGGGCGGCGCGCTCAACCTTATCCTGGATCGCTGGGTCGCCTCGTGTGCCGACGCCGACGAGACTGCCGTTAATGCCCAACTCGCTCCACTCGAAGAGATGGTCCACGGCTTCGACTTCGTCCGCATGCTCCGCCGCTACCGCACGGCAGTATCCGAGGGCGACGAAGAAGCTATGAGTCGGGTGACCAAATGGATTCGCGGCGAATACCGCACCAAGAGCGAAGCGCGAGCCGAGCTAGGCTCCTCGACCATCATCAGCGATGACGACTGGTACGACTACGTTAAGCTCATTGCGCGCTTTTTGGTCTGCAGCGGCTACAAGGGCATGCTGGTGCTCATCGACGAGCTCGTGAATCTGTACAAGATTCCCAACGCGATCACGCGCCAATATAACTACGAGAAGATCCTGACCATGTACAACGACACGCTCCAGGGCAAAGCGCAGTACCTGGGCATGATCATGGGCGGCACGCCAACCTCCATCGAAGACCGCCGCCGCGGCGTCTTTTCCTACGAGGCCCTTCGGAGCCGTCTCGCTCAGGGCCGTTTTGCGCGCGATGACCTCAAAGACATGCTCGCGCCCATCATCCGCCTGCAGCCGCTCACCTACGAGGAGCTGCTGGTGCTCATCGAAAAGCTCATGCAGATCCATGCCGGCTACTTTGGCTGGACGCCCACGCTTACCGAGAACGACTTGGTGGACTTCCTCAAGATTGAGTTTGGCCGTGTGGGAGCCGATACGCACTTGACGCCGCGTGAGGTCATCCGTGACTTTATCGAGCTGCTCGATATCCTGTGTCAAAACCCCGATGCCAACGTGGCCGAGTTGCTGCAAAGCGTCGGCGGCGACGCGTTGGCACCGGCAGCCGCAACAGGCGACACCGGCACCGCAGACGGCGACCGCAACTTCGCCGAATTCACCATCTAGCCTGCCAAAAAGGGACAGGTTTATTTTGGTAGGTTTTATCTGGGCAAACGCCGATGTTGCAAGATATCGAGCCGTTGCCCGTTGCGTTGATCGACCCGTTGATGAGAGGAGGTCCCATGAACGCTTTTGACCGATATGCCCCGTTTATCCAGGATTTCATTTACTCCCACGATTGGGAGAGTCTGCGCTCCATCCAGGTTGCGGCGGCAGATGCCATCTTCAACACGCAAGACAATGTGCTCCTGACGGCATCCACGGCATCAGGCAAAACTGAGGCGGCCTTCTTTCCCATCCTGACCGAGTTTTGGGAGAACCCGCCCGCGAGCGTGGGCGCCCTCTATATTGGCCCCCTCAAGGCACTCATCAACGACCAGTTCGTTCGTCTCAACGATCTGTGCGAAGAGGCCGATATCCCCGTCTGGCACTGGCACGGCGATGTCTCGCAGTCGCACAAGGCAAAGCTCATCAAAAAGCCGAGCGGTATCCTACAGATTACGCCCGAATCACTCGAGGCACTCCTGATCCACAAGCACATGGCAATCCCGCGTATGTTCTGCGACCTGCGCTATGTGGTCATCGACGAGGTCCACTCGCTCATGCGCGGTGACCGCGGCGGGCAGACGCTCTGCCTTATCGAGCGTCTCTCACGCATGGCAGGCGTGCAGCCCCGTCGCATTGGCCTTTCGGCCACCATCGGCGACCCCGAACGCACGGGTGCCTTTCTCTCACAGGGAACGGGACGCGACTGCGTTATCCCCCGTTTTGAGGAACCGCGCCGCGTGTGGCGCATCTCCATGGAGCACTTCTACAACTCGGGTCCCCAGGCACAGCAGCGAGGATTCGAGAGCACAGGTCCGCAGGAAGCTGAGGTGCTCGCATGCGAGCGCATTGAGACGGCACCACCCGCGGCACTGCCCGTCAGCACCCAAGGCATGCGCCCTAGCGGGCAACTCCCACAGGAGGAACGCCGCCAACGTCGCGAGCAGGCACGGGGCAAGGCTGCCCCCAAGGACAGTCGCACTTCCTCAGCCCCCGAGGGCGAAGTCGACATCCCGCAGGCAACCGAACAGGCACTGCTCAACCCCACCGACACCGCACCCGACAACGCCGACCCCGGCATGAGCTACATCTTTGAACATACCCGCGGCCGCAAGTGCCTGGTCTTTGCCAACTCGCGCGAGGAGGCAGAGGCCGTGTGCTCCATGCTGCGCAGCTACTGCGAAAGCCGGCACGAGCCCGACCGCTTCCTTATCCATCATGGCAACCTCTCGGCATCGCTACGCGAGACCGCCGAGGAGCTCATGCGCGACGAGGAACAGGCACAGACAACCGTCACCACCTCCACGCTGGAGCTCGGCATTGACATCGGTCGCCTGGAGCGCGCGTTCCAGATCGATGCACCGTTTACCGTCAGCTCCTTTTTGCAGCGCATGGGGCGCACGGGACGCCGCGATCTTCCGCCCGAGATGTGGTTTGTCATGCGCGAGGAAGAGCCCGAGCCGCGCACGATGATGCCCGAGACCATTCCGTGGAAGCTCCTGCAGGGCATCGCGCTCGTACAACTCTATCGCGAGGAGAAGTGGGTCGAGCCGCCCGAGCTCGATCGACTCCCCTACAGTCTGCTCTATCACCAGACCATGTCGACGCTTGCCAGCACCGGAGAGCTCACGCCGGCCGAACTTGCCCAACGCGTGCTCACGCTCAGTTATTTCCACCGCGTCTCAGCCGATGACTATCGCGTACTGCTGCGCCACCTCATCAAGATCGACCACATCCAGGTCACCGAGGGCGGCGGGCTGATCGTGGGCCTCGCGGGCGAGCGCATCATTAACAACTTTAAGTTCTACGCTGTGTTCCAGGAAAACGAGGAGTTTACCGTTCGCAGTGAATCGGCCGAGCTGGGCACGATTGTCAACCCGCCACCGCCCGGTGAGCGCATCGCCATCGCCGGACATTGCTGGATTGTCGAAGAAGTGGACTGGAAGCGTCACACCGTCTTTGCCACGCAGGTCAAGGGCCGTGTGCCGGCCTACTTTGGCGACTGCCCCGGTGACATCAACACACATGTACTCGAGCGCATGCGCCAAGCGCTCACTGAGCACGCAGCATATCCGTACCTTATGGGTAACGCACGGGCTCGCTTGGCGCAGGCTCGTCATACCGCCGAGATTTCGGGCGCGGGAACTAAGCCGCTCATCAACCTGGGTGGCGACACCTGGGTGCTCTTCCCCTGGTTGGGCAGCTACGCCTTTTTGGCGCTCGAGCGCATGCTCAAGATTAAATGCGCCGCGGAGCTTGGCCTTCGCGGACTCGATCCGTCGCGCCCGTACTTTATGCAGTTTAAGATGAAGGCCGACGAGGAGACGTTCTTTGAGGTGCTCGCCGCCGAGGCCGAGAAGGACTTCGATCCCATCGAGCTCGTCTATCCCGGCGAGGTGCCTTACTTTGATCGTTACGATGAGTTCGTTCCCGAAGAGCTCGTGCGCAAGGGCTTTGCCGAAGGCGTGCTCGACATCGAGGGTATGAAGCAGCGCGTCCTCAGCTGGCGCGACCACGCCTAAGACCAGTCTTTTTGGGACGGGGAGATTTACTTGTCGTGAAGGACGGTGCCGAGGAACTCAGCGTCGAAGGGCACGGCTTCGGCAAAGGCGTAGTCGCCGTCGCTGGCGATGAGCAGGTAGTTCTCCTCGCCGCCGAACTCCATATCGCCACATGGGACCACCCAGGCGTGGGCGAACACCTCGAGCGCCGTGGCGGCGCAATCGCGCAGGAACGTCACGTCGCTCCCCTCGTTCGCGCTCACGATATTGGCAACGTAGATACCCCCGGGGTTCAGGCTGCCTCGCACCAAACGCAACGCCTCAACCGTCGCCAGCTCGCGTACGGGCTCGGCACCGCCAAAGCAATCACTCACGACCACATCGTAGCGACGATGGCCCACGCTCGTCACACCCAGATACGAGCGAGCCTCAGCGGTAATCACCCGCAAGCGGTCGCCCACCGCGCGCTCCAGCTCGTCCAGGTAGAACCAGCGGCGCGCCAGGCGCGTAATCTCTCCGTCATACTCGATGACGTCCATGCGCAAGCCCGCGTGTGACATCAGGGCGAACTTAGGATAAGCAAACCCGCCGCCGCCCAGCATAAGCATGCGGTCGATACCATGCCCGCAAGCATCACGCATTGCGTCCTCGGCCTCAAACACATCGTCAAATGCGCGATAGTACGCAAAGACCGGCTCCGCCCAACGCTCGCCAACGTAGCTTGCGCTTTGGTAGACGCCGCCTTGCACCAAGACGCGAATCTCATCGTCGCTCTCATTGTGCACGCGTTTCACACGCGCCAACCCATTGCGGGTTCGCGCAACCTGCAGACAGGCAGCACGAACAGCGACAGCAGCCGCACCAAGCGCCGCGGCTCCCAGAGCAACGCCGGCAACGACGCCGGCAGAAACACTCGGCTTGTTCATCTAGAGCTCCTTTTGCAGATAAAGGCCATGGTCATAAAATCCAAGATGGCGATAGTACTCGCGTGTGCCAATCGCGCTAATCACGTTGATGCGCGCATAGCCCGCGTCCCGAGCAATATGGCACGCACGCTCCACCAGCGACCGTCCCAATCCATGGTGCTGGGCCGCCTGGCCTTGATCCCCCACGCGCGCCGCCATGCCATACACGTGTACCTCGCGAATCATCGCCTCGTCCGGCATCGTCGGCAACTCGTCCGCATGTGCGGCAACAAAAGCGCGATCGGGCAGCGACAACCGCAAAAAGCCCGCGATCTTGCCCTGCGGCGTCACCCACTGCAAAAAGCGCTCGCGCGTCACCGGCGTCTCGTACGCCACTTCTTCGTCAAGGGTCAACTCGTCCAGGTCGGCACCCGCCGTGCTGATCTCGCGATAGCGAATCTCACGCACCGTCGCACCATCACCCCGAGCAGCCAGGCGGTTCTCAACGAGCTGGCGCAGGTTGGGCTTCTTGTTGCCCACCATGATGTCGTCGGAGCTAAAGTCGCGGATCATGCGACTGATGCGGCAGAACGCCGGTGTCACCACGATGTCGTCGGCCAGCACATCGAGCAGCTCTTCCTCGGTATAGGGACGCCACTCGCCGCGCTCATAGCAACCCACCAGACGCGAGCCCTCGATGAGCGCACACGGGTAGACCTTGACCTCGTCGGGCATAAAGGCCCCCTCGGTCATAAAGCACTCGTAGTCACGCTTGTCCCCCTCGGGCGTGGCGCCCAGCAAGTTGAGCATAAAATGCGCGTGGATCTTAAAGCCAAACAGGCGTGCAAGCGAAAACGCCCGCTCAATCTGCGCCACCGAAATGCGACGCTCGTTGATATCGAGCAGGTGCTGGTCGAGGCTCTGGATGCCCATCTGGATCTTGGTGCAGCCCAGGCGGCGGATGAGCGTGAGGGCCTGTGGCGTCACGGCATCGGGACGCGTCTCGATAACGAGGCCCACCACGCGATGCTTCGCCGTCTCGTTGATGCGCTGCTGACGTTCAAGCTCCTCCATCGTGGCCGTCTGCCACTCGGCGACCTGGCCCCACGGCGTACCGGGACCGTACAGACGACGCATCGCGCGGTTATAGCCACCCACGGCAGCATCCACACGCCCTTGCTCGTCGGCAACGCCGGTAGCGAGCTCGGCCTCGTCGGTCGCAATACCGGCAGCCCGATAGCGCTCGCGGCGCTCCGCTACCACCGGCGGCAGCGCATCGGCGGGCGCGTCATCGAGCAGGCGCCCCGCCTCGGCACGGCTGATGCCCGGACGCGCCAACATGGGATTAGCCGCCACACCAGCCACGGCATCGTCATTGAGCGCACGGAAGAGCTCCGACATAAACCATGCCTGATACCCTTGCGGATAGTCGCTCCAGGTACCGCCAAGCACAATGAGCTCGATCTTATCGGTCGCATGCCCCATTTGAGAAAGCGCCGTCAAACGGGCACTCACCTGCAGATACGGGTCGAAGCAGTTTTGCTCCGCACGGGCGCACGCCGGCTCGGCATGCAGATAGCTTTTAGGCATGCGCAGATCGTTGGGGCAAAACAGGCAATCGCCCGAGCACGGCCAGGGCTTGGTGATGACGGTAATGGTCGCCACGCCCGAGGCCGTGCGACGAGGCTTCATACGCAGCACCTGCAGCAGTCGACGTTCCAGCTCGGCATCGACATTCCACCCAGCCCAACGAGCCGGCTCCTCACGTTTTACCCGCTGGTAAAACGGCAGCAGACGGCGCTTGGCCAAATCGCGTTTGTCGGCACCCTCACGGCGCGCCTCGGCATGTATCAGTTTGACGAGCGCTTTGTCGTCCACGTTCTCGCCATGACGCAGGGCCTCGAGTATGTTCAAGATAATCTGTTCCATGCCCCCATTGTAAAGGCAAAGGCGCCGGAGCCGTTCTCGGCTTCGGCGCCTTCATCAAACAGCGCGTCTATATCTTCGCCTAGGCTTTCGTCTGCCTCACTACTCCGAATCAAACGACATGTCGCCCGAACCGACCTCAAAACGATACGTAGCAGACTTATCCCCGTTATCGAATTCAAGATTCAAAATGGTCTCGCCATCGTAGCCAAGCGGAAGGAAATCGCTCTCGAAGTCGCCGCTGCCCAAGGTGAGGCTCGCCTTAAAGCCCGTAGAGTTCGGAACCGTCATCTCCACATCGCCCGAGCCCACACTCACGTCCATCGACTTCGCGGGGGCCTGATAGAGCTCGAACGTCACATCGCCCGAACCGACCTCAGCGCTGAGCGCATCAGTCACGCTGCCCGTAAACTCTACATCTCCCGCACCCAGGAAAAGGTCGAAACCATCACAGATGACACCGACAATCTGCAGATCACCCGAGCCCACGTGCGCGTTGACTCCCTTCAGATGTTCGGCAACACGGCGCGGCAGCTCGACCGTAACCGAGCGGTCAATTGCCTTACCGTCATCACTTCCAAACTGGGAAACCTTGAGCGTCGAGTCCTCGACGGATGCGATGTTTTGCGTCGCGGCCTTGGAGGCATCCATACCCTTGGCAACGCGCCCCCGCTCGATAACGCGAGCCTTGTTGCCATCAACAACCTTGACGTCCACCGAAGCCGCATTGATATCGAAATCGAGGTAGCGGAACTCATCGGCATCAAAAGTCATGCTCGAAAGTTGCTGAGGCCGAGCGGAATAGCTGCCGTCGTCCAAGAGATCGTCATCGTCAAACATATCGCCAAAATCAGACAAATGGCCAGATAGAATACCGGTCGTACGCACCATATCGGAATGAGCCAATAGCCGCGAAGTGCCAAAGACAAGTCCGATGATGAGCGCAAACGCTCCTATGCCAATGCCCAAGCGCACCTTGGATTCATGCGAAAGCTTCATCATTCACCACCCTCTTTGGCAATCGGCTCAGCGGTAGTCGCGGTAGCCACGTCAGTATCAACCGGAGCGGAAACATTCTGAGCCCTAGCGACCGCCGGTGCCGGACCAACCTGAATATCCCCGCGCGCCCAATCACCATCGAGCGCACGCGCTACCCAGTGATAGATGGGAATCGTAAAGAAGATCAGCGCGGCAAAGGGGCCGGCACCAAACGGGAACATCAGCAAAAAGAACAGTAACCAGCACACGGCCCAATACGGGAACGACTGGAACGGGCCCTTCACCGGAGTCGAGCCAACCGCGGTGCCACTCGTCGCCTGCGCCGTAGCGGCATTGGCGGCCTGCGCACTCCAGCTTGCCGCTTGCGCCGCCTTGGCCGCAGCATCACTCGCCTGCGTTGCCGCCTCGGTAGCGCGCGCCGCCGCCTCATGGGTGCGTGCGCGCTCTGCCGCCTCGGCCTCGCGCTGACGAGCGCGGTCCTCGTTCTCAAACTCGATATCGTCCTCAATCTCATCGCTCGGATTGAGCAGCTCGTCCAGACTCACACCATAGAGCTTGGCGAGCGAGATCAGGTTCTCGGTATCGGGCGAGCTCTCCGCACGCTCCCATTTACTGACCGCCTGGCGCGACAGCCCCAGCTTTCGCGCCAGCCCTTCTTGGCTAAAGCCCTTGCTGCGGCGAAGGTCGGCGAGCCGCTGCGCAGTTTCTACATTCATGGTTCCTCCTTTGTGATGCCAGCCGTGCCGCCGGACCGTTTTTGTTCTTAAGGCGCCTTGCACAGTTAAAAATCTATCCGCCACCGCCAAAAGCATGCCACCTATTCTAGTGAGATTTTTGACAACCGGCGGTTGCGGGCACATATGAGCTGCGGAAATGTGTCCAAACAAAGCAATGACCCACGGCTCGGTTGTCCCCGTTGCGGCGTTAACGGTAGTATGGTCGTACTGTTTATTCCGCACCGCCAACGGAGGGAGTTCCGCGCCGTGAACCGCGATTTCGCCTCATCGCTCATCCAGCTCAACAATACGTTCTATCGCGAGCACTCCGCTTCCTTTTCCGATACGCGCCAGGCCCCGTGGCCCGGCTGGGTGCGCACCATGGATATCGCGCTCGAACAGCTCGACGTCGCCACGATCGAGCATCCCGTCCGCGTCTTCGATCTTGCCTGCGGCAATATGCGATTCGAGAACTTTGCCGCCGGCGGCGCACTTGCCGCCAAGGGCGTCGACGGCGCAAACCCCTCGGCAGATGCCAGCTGCCCGTTTGAGTTCTATGGTGTTGACTCGTGTCAGGATTTGGCTATCGATGCGCACGGTCACGCCCTGCGCATTCCCAACCTGCACTTCCAGGAACTCGACGTGCTCGACGCCCTCATGAAGCTCAACCCCGCCGAGACGCCCAACGTGCTTTTCGACGCCCCGCTCGCCGATATCTCGGTCTGCTTTGGCTTTATGCACCACGTGCCGTCGTGCGAGTACCGCGTACGCGTGCTCGACGCCCTGGTGCGCCAGACGCGCCCAGGCGGCATCATCGCCATCAGCTTTTGGGAGTTTATGAACGACGAGCGCATGGCGCGCAAGGCCGTTCGCGCCGAGGCCCGCGCCGAGCTCACCCCGCCGTTTGAGGGTTACGATTCCGCGCAGTTTGAAGCCGGCGACCACCTCATTGGCTGGCAAAACGACCGCCACGCCTACCGCTATTGTCATCACTTTGACGATCAGCAGATCACCGACCTGGTGCGCGGCGTCCGTACGTTCTACAAGAGCGGCGAGGTCCCCGTGCGCGAGCTTGAGCGCTTCCATGCCGACGGTCGCAGCGGCGAGCTCAATCGCTATGTGATTCTCAAGCGCCTGTAGGCGCCGACGACTCGCCGTCGAGCCGCACAGCGTCTTTCGGGCAAACTATGCCTACCCTTTTTTCAACCCATTGACGGAACGCGCAGCTATGCGTTCCATACTTATGACCAAGGAGCCTCATGGGAGCCGTCCACGTTCGCACGCCTAAGAACTTTGTGCTCGAGGAGCGCCTGGAGCGCTACGCCGATGCGATTGAGACGAACCCCGAGGCCTATGTCGGAGATTGGCGCAAGGCCTGTGCGCCCGCAGGCAGCAAGCCCTTCGAACACCTTCATCTGGATCTGGGCTGTGGCAAGGGAACCTATCTGGTCGAGCGCGCCCACCGCGAGCCCGACACCCTCTTTATCGGCATGGACCAGGAACCCATCTGCATCGCCTATGCCGCGCAGAAAATCTGCGAACAGGGGCTATCCAACGCACTCGTCCTGCCCCGAGGCGCCGCATCGCTGCCACAGCTGTTTGCCGCAGGCGAGCTCGATGCCATCACCATTAACTTTCCCACGCCGCAGCCCAAGGCCAAGTACGCTAAAAAACGACTCGTCCATGTCGACCATCTGATGCTCTACCGCCCGCTCTTTTCAGCCGGCGCTACCGTCACACTGCGCACCGATAGCAAGCCGTTGCGCGATTACGCCCTGGGACAGTTTGCCGCGGCCGGCTACGATACGCTTTGGGTAAGCGACGACGTCCGCCGCGACCATCCCGAGCATCCCGAGACCGAGTACGAGCGCCGCACGCGCGAGATGGGTGCCGCCGTCTATGGCATTTGCGCCACACCTGGAGCGCAGCCCAGCGATGAACAGCTCGCGGCGGGCCGCGCGCAGGAGCAAAGCCTAGCCTGCTACCTGCCCGATAACCTCGATGAGCTCGCCTATGTGCCTCTGGGCATGGAAGAGGCCGTCGAGAACTTTAGAAACCGTGCCCGCAAGGGCAAGAAGCGTCTACCGCAAGAGTCCTAGGGGCTTCTGATGGTCGCGGCGTTGGCAAACAAGCGCAAATAGGCGCCAGCGAACGGCCCTCAAACCTAAGTGAGTAGACTATTTTGCAATAGCCAAGCACAGCCCGCATAGCGAAACATAAAACCGACGCTCCTATAAGTTGTCAAGAGGCAGTTT
>CABUVH010000045.1 GCA_902494935.1 uncultured Collinsella sp. | reverse complement strand
GGCGGGCCAGCAGGTCCTCGCCACGCGTAACGAGCGCAACGTCGACCGCCGTGCCCGTCTCGCTCGACCAACGGTCGATCATTCGGTGCAGTCTATCTAGAAAAGCGACATCATCGTCGCAGGCAATAATCTTGAGCATTCGGCCCCCTTAAGTAGTTCGATTTTGCCACATTGGGTGCGGACCGCTTGTGGGGGTGCGGACCGTTTGCGCCCCACGGCGTGCAACTCGCGCCGAGCGGTATTGCGGTGGCGAAAGATGCTTCCTGCGCTATCGAGAGCTCGGCTATCCTCAGCTTGCCAGTTCGAAAATGGACCTGCCATATGATTGAATCTTTATTTCAACTTTACACCTAGGTTTACAGCTGTCTTGTCAGCTGTAAACCTAGGTGTCATACTAAAGCCCCAAGATTCGCCAAAAGAGAGGGGCCTTGATGGCACAGAGCGCGAACATGGATGCGTCGGAGCTTGCACGCGATATCGCGGCCGGCCTAGCATCGGCAACGACGGCAACGGAGCGCGCGGCACTGGTGCCCGCAGAGCTCGTCGAGGCCATTCAGCAACTAAAAACCCAACGTGACGCGGTGATCCTGGCGCACTATTACGTGGCGCCCGAGGTCCAAGCCGTTGCCGATTACGTCGGCGATAGCTTCTACCTGGCAAAGCTCGCCAAAAGCCTGCCGCAGCAGACCATCGTGTTGTGCGGCGTGGAGTTTATGGGCGAGAGCGCCAAGCTGCTCAATCCCACTAAGACCGTGCTGCTGCCCGAGCCGGGCGCGGACTGTCCCATGGCGCACATGGTCAAGCGCGAGACGGTCGACGCGGCGCGCGCCGAGTACGGCGACGACCTGGCTGTCGTCTGCTACGTCAACTCCACGGTCGAGATCAAGAGCTGGAGCGACGTGTGCGTCACCAGCTCCAACGCCGTTAAGATCGTGTCCGAGCTGCCGCAGCAGCATATTCTGTTCATTCCCGACCAAAACCTGGGCCGCTTCGTAGCCGAGCAGGTGCCGCAAAAGCACGTCATCCTCAACAACGGCTACTGCCCGCGTCATCACATCATCACCGTCGAGCAGATCGTCGACGCGACGGAGGCCCACCCCGACGCGCTCGTGCTGGCGCACCCCGAGTGCAAGGCCGACGTTCTGGCCGAGGCCGACTACATCGGCTCCACCGCCGGCATCATCAAGTATGCCGAGGAGTCCGACGCGAGCGAGTTCATTATCGTGACGGTCCGCGGCGTGCTCTACGAGCTCGAGCGCCGCTGCCAGGGCACCGGCAAGAAGTTCTACTTCCCCGCGGTGCAGCCCACCTGCGTCAACATGGATCTCATCACGCTCGAAAAGCTCGTGCGCTGCCTGGAGACGGGCGAGGGCGAGGTGCAGATCGGCGTGTCGGACGAGGCTGCCGACCAAGCCAAACTCACGCTCGACCGCATGCTCGAGTACGCGGCGCGCTAAGCCAATGTGACATGAGGGACAGTCCCTTATGTCACATTACAAGGGAGAGGATTCCTGTGGAAACCAAACAATACCCCGATATGGAGTGCGACGTTGTCATTGCCGGTTGCGGCGTGGCGGGCCTGTACGCGGCCCTCAATCTGCCGACGAGCACGCGCGTGATCATGCTCTCCAAGGGCGCTGTCGATGAGTGCGACTCGATGCTCGCGCAGGGCGGAATCTGCGTGCTGCCCGAAGGCTCCGACTATGACGCCTTCTTTGAGGACACCATGCACGCCGGCCACTACGAGAACCGCCGCGAGAGCGTCGACATCATGATCCGCTCGAGCCGCTCGGTCATCAACGACCTGCTGGCCATGGGCGTGGATTTTGAGCGCAAGGCCGACGGCAGCCTCGACTTTACCCGCGAGGGCGCGCACAGCCGCCCGCGCATTGCCTTCCATGCCGACATTACGGGCAAGGAGATCACAACCAAGCTGCTCCAGGCCGTTCGCAAGCTGGATAACGTGCAGATTTTGGAGCACGTGGCCATGACCGACATCCTGACGGGCGAGCGTGACGGCGCCACGGTGTGCACCGGCGTCGTCGCCGTTCCCGTGGACGAGGACAACTCGGTTCGTCCCGCCGACGAGCTGGCAAATGTCACCGAGGGCGTGCATGCCGGCGAGCCGTTTAAAATCCATGCCCGCCACACGCTGTGGGCGACGGGCGGCATCGGCGGCGTATACGACCATTCGACCAACTACCCGCAGCTCACGGGCGATGCCTGCTACATCGCTCAGGAGCATGGCATTAAGATGGAGCACCTGGACTACGTGCAGATTCACCCCACGGGTCTGTTCTCGCCGCAGCCGGGCCGCACCTTCCTGATCAGCGAGAGCTGCCGCGGCGAGGGAGCGATTTTGCTCAATGCCGCCGGTGAGCGCTTTACCGACGAGCTTCAGCCGCGCGATGTGGTCGCCGCCGCTATTCGCGAGCAGATGAAGCAGGACGGCACCGAGCACGAGTGGCTGAGCTTTGCCCCCGTCGAGCGCGACGTGGTGACCGGGCACTTCGCCAACATCCGCGCACGCTGCCTGGAGGACGGCCGCGACATCCTGGACGAGCCCATTCCCGTTACGCCCACGCAGCACTACTTTATGGGCGGCGTGTGGGTCGACAAGGACGGCCGCACCTCGATGCCCGAGCTCTACGCCGCGGGCGAGACGGCCTGCAACGGCGTTCACGGCAAGAACCGCCTTGCATCAAACAGCCTGCTCGAGGCACTGGTCTGGGGTCGCCGCGCCGCGTGGTACATGCGTACCGGCGAGTCACTGGTCGTAGAGCAGGCGGGCGATCCCGCGCTCGATGGCCGTCATCGCGCCCTGAGCGCCGACACCCTGGCAATCGATGATTTGGCCCGTGCCGCCGGCACGCAGGCCGTGGAGGAGTAGACCATGAATCCCATTACCATGAAGCTCGTCGTCGATGATCTGATCCTGCAGGCCCTGCGCGAGGATATTACGTTTGAGGACGTGAGCACGGCGAGCGTGTGCCCCACGGCGCGTCCCGCCACGGTGGAGCTCATCGCCAAGGCCGATGGCATCATCGCCGGCCTGGACGTGTTCGCTCGCACCTTTGAGCTGCTGGATCCGCAGAGCTCGGTGCTGTTTGATGTCGTCGATGGCGATGAGGTGCACGCCGGCGACCACGTGGGCCAAGTGCGCGGCGACGCGCGCGTACTGCTTTCGGGCGAGCGCGTGGCGCTCAACTACCTGCAGCGCATGAGCGGCATCGCTACTTACACGCATCGGATGGCAGCTGCGCTCGAGGACACCAAGACCGTGCTCGTCGACACACGCAAGACCACGCCGGGCATGCGCGTCTTTGAGAAGGCCGCGGTCGAGATCGGCGGTGGCAGCAACCACCGCTATAACCTGTCGACGGCTGTCATGCTCAAGGACAACCACATCGACGCCGCCGGTGGCGTGGCACGCGCGATTGAGATGGCGCGCGCCCATGCGTCGTTTACCGCGACGGTCGAGATTGAGTGCGAGAACCTGGATATGGTGCGCGAGGCAGTTGAGGCCGGTGCCGATATCATCATGCTCGACAACATGACCCACGACGACATGGCTGCCGCGATTGAGCTTATCGCCGGTCGCGCCAAGACCGAGTGCTCGGGCAATGTGGATGCCAGCAATATCCGCGCCCTCGCCGACCTGGGCGTTGACTTTATTAGCTCGGGGGCGCTGACGCACTCTGCGCCGATTCTCGACCTCTCGCTCAAGCACCTGCGTCTGCTGGACGGTAAATAATGGACGCCCGCGAGCGTCGCCGTTCCATCATGGCCGTGCTCGAGGAAGCCAAGGAGCCCGTTTCGGGCAGCGCACTTGCCCGTGAGGTTGGCGTGAGCCGCCAGATTGTCGTGCAAGACATCGCCCTGCTGCGTGCCGATGGGCACGATATCGTGGCGACCAATCGCGGCTACGTGCTGCAGGAGGCCCCCAGCAGCCCCGCTGTGCCCACGCGCTTGGTCAAGGTTCGCCACGGCGTGGAGCAGGCAGGCGATGAGCTTACGAGTATCGTCGACGCCGGAGGAGCCGTGCTCAACGTGATCGTCAATCACCGCGTGTACGGCAAGATCACGGCCGACCTGGACATTCGCAATCGTCGCGATGTTGAGCGCTACCTGCACGATATCGAGAGCGGCAAGAGTTTCCCGCTACTAACGGTGACGAGCGGCTATCACTTCCATCGCATCGCGGCGGAGGACGAGCAGACCCTCGACGAGATCGAGGCCATACTCAAGGAGAAAGGCTACTTGGCAGACCTGATGCCCTACGAAGACGATTTGTCCTAGTCGACGCCGCATCTATAAGTTGCGGTGAAATAGTTCCTAAAATCGGCATCCAAGCCATAAAACAGGAACTATTCCACCGCAACTGCCAAGGGTCCCCCTCCAAATTAGCTGCCCATATAAGCAAAAGGAGGCCTCCGCGGCGATGCGGAGGCCTCCTTTTTTGTGCACGGTGTACTTTTGAGTGTGCAAGTGGGGAGTTGTTACTCCTCGACGATCTCGGTGATCGCGCCGGCGGGGCAAGCGTCCTGGCAAGCGCCACAGGCGACGCAGGAGTCCTCGTCAGCGACGGTAGCGACGTCCTGGAGCTCCAGAACGCCAGCGGGGCAGGTGTCGACGCAAACGCCACAAGCGATGCACTCGTCGGCATCAATTACGGGATGAGCCATGGTAGTTTCCTCTCTGTTGACCGACGCTACAGACGATGCGCGCCGGTTTGATTCGGGCAAAAACATACCACGGGAGCGACCGTTTGCAATACCCTCTGGCCGGCATCTTCATACCGTTCGCCGAGTATGCCAAGGTTTACTAAAAAACGCGCAGGTGGGGCCGGTGAGCTGCGTAAATGTTAGCTAAAGGTGACTCGTAATATAGGGCGATTGAGCGTGCTTGCGGAAACCGCATCCCGTAATCCACGTCCAAAACGGGACACAGTTTCAGGCTCACACCTCAGTCAACTCTACATAGATCTCAATAGATCTACCGAGAACTCAAACAGTGCATCTACCTGCGCATTTGAGAACCTAAACTCTCAGAGATAAGAAATCTTATATGAATTGACTTAGATTTTGTATATTCCGGCCCATAAGGGGATACACTACATCCTGAAAGACAAGCCGAAGCGCCGCGCGACAGACCGTCGAGGCGGCGCGAACGCAAAAGAGAGAGGGAATTTCTAATGAGTAAGATTCTTGGTATCGACCTTGGTACTACTAACTCCGCTATGGCCGTCCTCGAGGGCGGTTCTCCGACCATTATCGTGAACGCCGAAGGCGACCGCACCACCCCGTCCGTTGTTGGCTTCCGTGCTGACGGCGACCGTGTCGTGGGCAAGGCCGCTAAGAACCAGGCTGTCACCAACCCCAAGAACACCGTGTTCTCCATCAAGCGCTTCATGGGCCGCAAGTACTCCGAGTGCACCTCCGAGATCAAGACCGTGCCGTATGAGGTCAAGGAGGGCCAGGGTGGCCGTGCCGTCGTCGATATCGAGGGCAAGGATTACACCGCCGAGCAGGTGAGCGCCATGACGCTCGCAAAGATGAAGGCCGACGCCGAGAAGTATCTGGGCGAGACCGTCACCGACGCCGTCATCACCGTCCCGGCCTACTTCAACGACGCCCAGCGTCAGGCCACCAAGGATGCCGGTAAGATCGCTGGCCTCAACGTCAAGCGTATCGTCAACGAGCCGACCGCTGCTGCCCTGGCCTATGGCCTGGACAAGCAGGGCACCGACCAGCGCATCCTGGTCTTCGACCTGGGCGGCGGCACCTTCGACGTCTCCATCCTCGACCTCGCCGACGGCGTGTTTGAGGTTCTGTCCACCTCGGGCGACAACCACCTGGGCGGCGACGACTGGGATCAGCGCGTCATCGACTGGATGGCCGACAAGTTCCAGCAGGAGAACGGTGTCGACCTGCGTCAGGACCCCATGGCCCTGCAGCGTCTGAAGGAGGCCGCCGAGAACGCTAAGAAGGAGCTCTCCGCAGCCCAGCAGTCCACCATCAACCTGCCGTTCATTACCATGAACCAGTCCGGCCCGCTGCACCTCAACTACACGCTGACCCGTGCCGAGTTCGAGAAGATCACCCGCGACCTGCTCGAGCGCTGCAAGCAGCCTGTCACCAACGCCCTGCGCGACGCTAAGCTCAAGCTCTCCGATCTGACCGAGGTCATCCTCGTCGGCGGTTCCACCCGTATGCCCGCTGTCCAGGATCTGGTCAAGACCATGACCGGCAAGCAGCCCAACATGTCCGTGAACCCCGATGAGGTCGTTGCCGACGGCGCTGCCGTCCAGGGCGGCGTGCTCACCGGTGACGTCGAGGGCATCCTGCTGCTCGACGTAACCCCGCTGTCGCTGGGCGTTGAGACCATGGGCGGCATCATGACCAAGATGATCGACCGCAACACCACGATCCCGACCTCCAAGACCGAGGTCTACTCCACCGCAGCCGACAACCAGACCAGCGTCGAGATCAACGTGCTCCAGGGCGAGCGCGAGCTTGCCCGCGACAACAAGTCGCTCGGTAAGTTCCAGCTGACCGGTATCCCGGCTGCCCGCCGCGGCGTGCCGCAGATCGAAGTCACCTTCGACATCGACGCCAACGGCATCGTCAAGGTCTCCGCTAAGGACAAGGGCACCGGCAAGGAGCAGCAGATCACCATTTCCGGCTCCACCGCTCTGTCCGACGACGAAGTCGATCGTATGGTCAAGGACGCCGAGGCTCATGCCGAGGAGGACAAGAAGCAGAAGGAAGAGGTCGAGGTCCGCAACCAGACCGACAGCCTGTGCTACTCCACCGAGCAGACCCTCAACGAGCTGGGCGACAAGGTTTCCGCCGATGTGAAGTCCAAGGCCGAGGCCGCTATCGCCGACGCCAAGAAGGCGCTCGAGGGCTCTGACGTCGAGGCCATCAAGGCCGCCGGCGAGTCCCTGCAGTCCGTGGCCTACGAGCTGGCTCAGGTTGTCTACGCCGACGCTCAGCAGCAGACCGACGGTGCCGCCGGCGCCCAGCCTGCCGACGATGACGTTGTCGACGCCGACTACGAGGTTGTGGACGACGAGGACAAGTAATCATGTCCGCCCGTAAAGCTCGCACGGAGGCGGCTGCCGCTGGCGCCGCCCCCGTTGACTCTGAGGAGAAGGACGTGAAGATTCCCGTAGAGGCCGTCGACGATACCGAGGTCAATGAGACCGAGGCCGTCGAGGCTGCCGAGAACCAGGTAGAGGATTCCAACAAGGAGGCGACGATGACCGAGGACGAGATGGTGGAAGCTGCTATCCGCGCCGGTGAGGAAGCCGCCGACAACGACTTTAAGCTCAAGTTCGAGCAGGCCCAAAAGGAGCTTGCCGACGTGCGCAGCGAGCTCGATGCTGCGGCAGAGGCTCAGAAGGCCGCCGAGGACAAGGCAAAGGACGCCACCGAGCGCACCGCCCGTCTGCAGGCCGACTGGGAGAACTTCCGTCGCCGCACCGCCAACGAGCGCATCGCCGAGCGCGAGCGCGCGACCGAGAAGCTCGTCACTGCGCTGCTGCCGGTGGTTGACGATATCGAGCGTGCAATCGACCATGCCCGTAGCCAGGAGCTTTCCGACGATTTTAAGCAGTTCGTCGATGGCGTTGACGCGGTGCATGCCAAGCTGCTCGATGTGTTTGCGCACGAGGGCGTTGAGCCCATCGACCCCAAGGGCGAGGCGTTCGATCCGCTCGAGCACCAGGCCGTGGGGCGTGTCGAGGACGCATCGCAGTATGACGAGACCGTCAACGACGTGTACCAGAAGGGCTACCGCATGGCGGATCGCATCCTGCGTTCCGCGATGGTGACGGTGACCTACGGTGGCGAGAAGCGCCCCGCACCGGAGCCCGAAGCGGCGCCCGAGGATGCCACGGCCGATACGGCCGAGGGCACCGAGGAGTAATTGAGAAGGGCCCCGGGGCAACACCCGGGGCCCTTTCTGGCCAAGTGCCATATGACAGCATGAGCCGCCGTCCGCAGGGGCGGCGGATATAACAGGAGAGGAGCTACGATGGCTGCAGGCAAAACCTTCTATGACATCCTGGGCGTATCCAAGAGCGCCTCCGACAAAGAGATCAAGAGCGCGTTTCGCAAGCTCGCGCAAAAATATCACCCCGATGCCGGCGGCGACGAGGCCAAGTTTAAGGAGATCAGCGAGGCCTACGAGACGCTTTCGGACGAGAAGAAGCGCAAAGAGTACGACCAGATGCTCATGTTCGGCGGCATGCCGGGCGCGGGCGGCGCGTATGGCGGCGGCTACGGTGCCGGCGCGGGTGCCAGCGGCTGGGGCGACATCTTCGACAGCATCTTTAGCGGCAACGGCGCCTGGGGCAGCGATTGGGGCTCGGGCTTTGCCGGGGCCGCGGGTGCTGCCGGTGCGGGCGCGGGCCGCAACCGCGCGCGCAAGGGCGGCGATCTGTCGCTGACTGTCGACGTAACGGCCGAGGACGCGTTCCGCGGCGTGACGCACAAGGTCACCTACCGCATTCCCTCGACGGGCGAGCAGCAGACCATCACGGTCTCGGTGCCTGCGGGTGCGGTCGACGGCGGCAAGCTGCGTTACAAGCGCCGTGGCGAGTACGGCGTTGCCGGAGGCGAGCGCGGCGACCTGGTCGTGACCACGCATGTGGAGGAGCATCCGCTGTTTAAGCGCAAGGGTGCCGATGTGACCATGGAGGTGCCGATCTCGGTCTACGAGGCGGCGCTCGGCTGCACGGTGGATGTGCCCACGCCCGGCGGCGCGACGGTTCGTCTGAAGGTGCCCGCTGGCACCCAGACGGGCAAGAAGTTCCGCTTTAAAGAGATGGGTGCGCCCGACGTTAAGCATCGCGGCCGCACGGGTGCGCTGCTCGTCGAGATCAAGGTGCAGGTTCCCACGAACCTGTCCGACGATGAGCGCGATGCCATGACCAGGCTGCGCGAGGCCGACACGCGCGATTATCGCGAGAAGGTCAACCGTTACAAGGCGACGTACTAGGGCGGTCGTGGCGCACGCCCGCGCCCGCGGGCTTATGATGGACGATAACGAGACGGAAAGGGATCAGGTAGCATGGCCGAGGACAATAGGAACAAACCGCTGTACATGATCAGCGTGGCGGCCGAGCTGACCGGCATGCATCCGCAGACTCTGCGCGTCTACGAGTCCAAGGGCCTGGTGAACCCCCAGCGCTCGGGCGGTAACACGCGTCTGTATTCGCGTGCCGATATCGAGCGCCTGGAGCTCATCAACCAACTGACCGACGAGGGCATCAACCTCGCCGGCGTGGTGCGCATCCTCGATATGAAGGAGCGTGCCGAGGAGCGCGAGCGCGAGAACGAAAAACTCCGCGCCCGCGTGCGCCAGCTCGAGGACGAGCTGCACGAGTACAAGATGCAAAAGAAGATCACCGCCCTGGCCCCGCGTGACGGCTCGGTTAACCCCGAACAGGTCATGCGCAAGCTTTTGGGCGCGGGAACCGATCTTTAGTTACGGCGGCTCTACGACGCAAATCCTAACAATATGAGAGTGGATAATCTCCCACTTTTGGTCCGCTTGAGGGCTAGAAACGGGAGGTTATCCACTCCCATTTTTGGCTGGCACTTGGGGACGTTCCTTCTGTGCCGGCACTTTGGGACACTCCTTGCGCCAATATCGCCCTGTGCTTTACTGAGATAAAGTGAACGCCGAGATTCGTAACCCGCTGGCAACCGTTCTATGGCACGATATTGGACGAATGTATGCTATGCGTCCAAATCTTTTGGGCAGAGTGGGAGACAGTATGGTCAAGCTGTACGAGGACGGCATCTACCTGCGTAACGGCAGCGAGGTTGTGCCTGAGGCCGAGGCTGCCGAGCGCGGTATTACGCAGACGCCCGAGGATGCCAAGCGCGGCACCATCGCGTATTCGATCCTCCAGGCACACAATACGTCCGGCGACCCCGAGGCGCTCAAGATTCGCTTCGACGCCATGGCGAGCCACGACATCACCTTTGTCGGCATCATCCAGACGGCGCGCGCCTCGGGCATGGAGCAGTTCCCGCTGCCCTACGTGCTCACCAACTGCCACAACTCGCTGTGCGCCGTGGGCGGCACCATCAACGAGGACGACCACGTCTTTGGTCTCTCGGCTGCCAAGAAGTACGGCGGCATCTTCGTCCCGCCGCACATCGCCGTCATCCACTCCTTTATGCGTGAGAATTTCGCCGGCTGTGGCAAGATGATCCTGGGCTCCGACTCGCACACCCGCTATGGTGCCCTGGGCACCATGGCCGTAGGCGAGGGCGGTGGCGAGCTGGCAAAGCAGCTGCTGCGCGACACCTACGATGTCGCCTATCCCGGCGTCGTTGCCATCTACCTCACGGGCGCCCCGCGCCCCGGCGTTGGCCCGCACGACGTGGCGCTCGCCATCATCCGTGCCGTCTTTGCCAAGGGCTACGTCAAGAACAAGGTCATGGAGTTTGTGGGCCCGGGCATCGCGAGCATGACGACCGATTACCGCAACGGCGTCGACGTCATGACCACCGAGACCACCTGTCTGTCGAGCATCTGGGCTACCGACGAGGACACACACGCATTTTTGGCCATGCACGGCCGCGGCGACGACTACCGCGAGCTCAAGCCCGCCGATGTTGCCTACTACGACGGCTGCGTCGAGGTCGATCTGTCGAGCATCAAGCCCATGATCGCGCTGCCGTTCCATCCTTCCAACGGCTTTGAGATTGACGAGCTCAACGAGAACCTCGAGGACATCCTGCACGAGGTGGAGCTCGAGGCCGCCAAGATCGGCGAGGGCAAGACGCACTTCAGCCTGCTCGACAAGATCGTCGATGGCAAGCTGCACGTGCAGCAGGGCGTGATCGCCGGCTGCTCGGGCGGCAACTACGACTCCGTGGTCCAGGCTGCCCGCGTGCTCAAGGGCGCCAACACCGGCTGCGGCGAGTTCTCGCTGTCGGTCTATCCCACGAGCCAGCCCGTGGCACTCGAGCTTACACGCCGCGGCTACATCTACGACCTTATGGAGGCCGGCGCGATTGTGCGCACGGCATTCTGCGGCCCGTGCTTCGGCGCCGGCGACACGCCTGCCAACAACGGCCTTTCGATCCGCCACACCACGCGCAACTTCCCCAATCGCGAGGGTTCCAAGCCGGGCAACGGTCAGCTGAGCGCCGTGGCCCTGATGGACGCCCGCTCCATTGCGGCGACGGCTGCCAACGGCGGCGTCCTGACGCCGGCGACCGACCTGCCCGAGGAGACTTGGGACGAGGCCTGCGAGTACACCTTTGACGACGCGCCGTACAAGAAGCGCGTGTACTGGGGCTTTGGCAAGGCTGAGCCGGCCGACGAGCTGGTCGAGGGCCCCAACATCAAGCCGTGGCCCGCGATGGAGCCTCTCGGCGACGACATCCTGCTCAAGGTGTGCTCCAAGATCATGGACCCGGTCACTACGACCGACGAGCTCATTCCCTCGGGCGAGACGAGCTCCTTCCGCTCCAACCCGCTGGGTCTGGCCGAGTTTACGCTCAGCCGTCGCGACCCTGCCTACGTGGGCCGCTCCAAGGAGGTCGACGCGGTGGAAAAGCGCCGCGTTGCCGGCGAGGCAGCGGGCGACCTGGCGGCACTCGATGCCGAGCTTGCCAGCGTGTTTGAGGCGCTGACCGGCGCGGGTGTCGCGGCCGATGCCAAGGCGACTGAGTACGGCTCCATGCTCTATGCCAAGAAGCCCGGTGACGGTTCTGCCCGCGAGCAGGCCGCGAGCTGCCAGCGCGTGATTGGCGGCCTGGCCAACATCGTCCACGAGTATGCCACCAAGCGCTATCGCTCCAACGTGATGAACTGGGGCATGGTGCCCTTCCAGATGGAGGCCGAGCCCAACTTTGAGGTGGGCGACTACGTCTTTGTGCCGGGTATCCGCGCCGCGCTCGACGGTGACCTAAAGGACATCGCCGCCTACGTGGTGCGCGCCGACGGCACGGTCGAGCAGATTGAGCTCTACATTGCCGATATGACGGCAGAGGAGCGTGCCATCGTCAAGGCCGGCTGCCTGATCAACTACAACAAGTTCAAGGCCGCTGCCGAGTAACTCTGCTGTACGCCCCGGCCACACCTTTCCCTCGT
>CABUVH010000044.1 GCA_902494935.1 uncultured Collinsella sp. | reverse complement strand
GGCGAATATTACGGCGGTCACTGAGGTATCTTTATTTTTCAGTATCATTGGTTCTCCATGCCTTAATCTCATGCGTTATGCGCTTGTCCTCGGGTGGCAGCTGCATATAGTCGCCGTAGAGACCCGAAAGATAAGCATCCCAGCAGGAAATCGCGTTAAGCTTCTGTCCCTCAAATTCGAGTTGAACAGTTTCTTCCCAGCCCGAGTAGGAGTATCGCTCGCCCGTTCCGTATAGACCCCATACTGTGCAGCCAACCCAAGGGGTGCTCCCGAAAACGCACCCCCTTCCCAGATCGTCCAGCTTGGAGAGCGAGCGGTCGAAAGCCCCTACAGCATTTGCAACAGGCACAAATAGTCGCTTAAAAGCGCGTTTCAGCCGTGTCTTTCCTTCCTTAGAGTCTGCTTTGCAGAACATGAGAATCCGTTGGAGCCTACCAGCTCGCTTGTATATGCGAGCAAGCTCTTTCTCGTCGGCGGGAAGCCCCTCGACGGGAGTAACGTCCATCCAGAGAAAGCCTTCCCCGTTCTCGTAATGGGCATCCACAGCGATATTGCGATTAATGTATTTCAGAAAAACCGGATGTCCCCAGTTGCCCGAATAAGGTTCAAGTGAACGGTTTATCGGCAAAGCCCCTGAGCGCGCAAGTGCGACCAGACTATCAAAATCGGGACGTGGCATGGACACATCGATATCATCGTCCCAAGGGATGAATCCTTTATGACGCACCGCACCCAGCAGCGTGCCGCCAGCGAGCGAGTATCTAAGCCCCTCCCTCTTGCAGAGGTCCCCGAACTCGACAAGCATTGCGAGCTCCTCTGCCTTAACTTCGTTTGGGGTCAAATAATTAGGCATTTTTACCTCCTATTAGAACTCCAGCAACTATTCGAGCAGTGTCATCGGCATCGAAGCCTGCCTCACGCACCGACGCAGCGTACGCAGGCCTGTCAACATCCATGTACGACATCTCGACTGCCTTCTCAGCCCATGCGCGCTCACCGGCGGAAAGCGGCAGCAAGGCCTCAGCATCAGATACATGGGCCTCAGGAGGGAGAGCCTCGGAGCACACAATGCGGCATCCCGCGCATTGAGCCTCAATGCACACAATGGCAAGACCTTCGAATAAGGAGGGCATAAGGAAGCAATCGAGGGCTGAGTAAACGGGGGCGGGATCGGGAAGGTAGCCAGGCATGATCACTCTGTCATTGATACCGAGTTCCCGAATCAACGCTTTAACCTGGCCCTTCATATCGCCGTCACCAACCATCAGGTAGTAAGCACCGGGCACGGCGCGTAAGACCTCGGCGAAAGTCCTTATCTGGAAAAGCGGATTTTTCGCCTCTTCGATGCGACCCACGCTGCCGAACAGCACCGTGTCTTGTGGAATGCCGAAATGCGAGCGAATCTCGGTGCGAGCAGCAGGGTCGAAGGTAAAGCGCGAAGTGTCGATGCCGTTGTTCACGACCTCGAAGGGGCGGGCACCGAAGAGGTAATGCCCTGCGTCGGCGGAGCAGGCGAGGCGAACAGTGACGCTACCGCCGAACGCGGCCCTGCCGAAGCTGTGCATGACGGCCTTGACGACAGCCTGCCCTGACCCGAAGGCCGAGTTGTGCGAGTGCACCACTCGCACAGGAACGCCGTGTTTCTGTGCGACCTCGGAATAAAGGAAGCCCATCCCGTTCATGGTGTTAACGTAGACGGCGTCGGGACGAATCTCGTTGATTAACGCACCGAAAGCAGCAGAGCCCTCGCAAAGGCGCTTCACCTGCCCGGGCTTGCTGTCGGGGAAAACTGTGAAACGATCAATCCCCAATGCCTCGAGTTCAGCATCTAGCGCAAGGTTCCAGTCCCAGCAGGAGAAAAGCGTAAAATAGAACCCCTTACCCTGCCAACGTCGAAATATCGACATTAGGAACGTCTCAACACCGCCCTGTCCCCAAGCTTCAGAATAACAAAGGACATGAATTCCATCAGAACGATGGTTTGACGCGAGAATCCGTGAAAGATATTTCATAAATTACCCCCAAGGCAAGAACGGCCCAAGGCATCTATGTAAAAGAAAATAAGATCCCTACTAAGCATTAAATGGGCCTTTCTGCAGCTCCGGGGCCTTAATCAGATAACGATGTTTTGCAAAGTAATATAAAAGCCCTTTAATATGCTCAAAATTAGTTTTACTAAAAAGCTTTTTGTGCGAAAGGCGTTGATATTCATGCACGATGTAAGCCTCATAGCAACGAACGACACGAAGCCCTGACTCATGACATCTCAAGCACCAATCGACATCCTCGGGCGCATAGAATATCTTTTCATCAAGAAAGCCTACGACTTCGAGAGTCTCGCGCGGTATAAACCAACAAGCCGAAAGTAAATAGCCAACGTCTTGCAGACCTCGTACAACTGAAGTACTTGGAATCTCTAAATCAGCGGCCTTTTGTGCAAATTCACCGAAAGGAAATGCTTTCGCTAGCTTAATAGGCAAAGTGGGCAAGGCCCTACCGGAGAGCTGTGTCTCGCCGGAGGAGTTAATCATCGTGGGCCCGACAACCCCGACAGAGCTATCAGAAAGCACTGCCGCCAAACACTCAAAGGCCGACTGGTTCACGACGGTATCAGAATCGAGAATGCAAATATAATCGGTATCAACGCTCAACTGCTTCAAAACTAAGTTACGAGACACCGTTGTACCGAGATTTCTACCAGCAGAGATAACGTGTAGTCTTTTATCGTCCTTAGCAAGAGCAGAAAGAATATCGGGCGTGGAGTCACTCGACCCGTTGTCCACAACCCAAACATCAAGGGTTCGACATCTTAGAGAAAGCGCCGATTCAACGCATGCACCGATGAAATGATCCGAGTTCCAGGCAATAATCACGATGGCTGTTTTTGATTCCTTGAATGAGGGGCGACCCATCTACTTACCCTTCCTCATCGCCTTGAAGGTCTTTACAAACACGCGAGCGTCAAGACCGAACGACTGGTGTCGTACATAGAAGAGCTCGCGTGCCTGACGCTGACCGCTCCCCCACGTTGAGTCGTTGCGATCTGTCGCTGCCCACCAGCCAGTAATGCCAGGCTTACATGCAAGCACTTCGTCGCGGGCGTCACCGTACTCGAAGGTCTCCTCGAGTGTCACAGGCCTTGGTCCAATGACGGATAGATCGCCCGTAAGTACGTTGATGAACTGCGGCAGCTCATCGAGCGAAGTGTGCCGAAGAAAGCGGCCCACGTGCGTAATGCGCGGGTCATTGTCGACCTTCTGTTCACGCCGCCATTGTGCCAGCTGCTCAGGGGTCATGTACTTCTCTGGGTGCTCGTGAGCATCAGAAACCATGGTGCGGAGTTTGAAAATATAGATAGGCTTACCGCCTTTACCGACTCTCTTTTGACGGAAAAACGGTTTGCCGGGAGAGTCAATCTCAATGGCAACGCATGCAGCTACAACGGGGACGGCCAACACCGCGCAGACCACAGCAGAAAATACGATGTCGAAGGCTCGCTTGAAGGCAAAGTAGCCTGGCCCACCTTTCCTGGGGACAGCAGCGTTGGGATCGGCAGCAGGCGCCCTATAGCTTCCTGTCGCAACGAAGCCTTGCGCCGGAGCAGGGTTCTCAACGGGGAGAGGAAACTCCGTAGCAACAGGAGTTTCAGAGTCTGCCCGCCAATCCCTAACTTGATCAATCGGTGCCGCATCCACGGGCGCATCCTTTACATATTCTGTTTTACCTGACACGTTCTCTTCCAATACTACGTCCCTGACCCGAAGGTCCTCCTTGGTTTGAGCGGCAATCGCCAGCAGCTAGGCGATCGCCTTTTTGAGGCTTCGCATGGCACGTTGCTCGTTTGAAAGCACGGCAAGGCCAACGCGCGTAGTCACGCGTCGGCCACACAGGTCGAGCTCCAAATAAGCAGTGCTCTTGCGTCTGTTAATGGTTTTGATGAGGCCTTCGTGGCCCAGTAGCGGACCAGCGGTTACTACGACCTGGTCGCCGTCTTTTAGGGCCTCACTCATGGGCACTACGCGGTCTCCCCTATGTGTAAAGCTGCTTATGAGTTGAGCCTCTTCTTTTGCCAGCGGCACAAATTGACCGTCCTGGGCAAGCACCCGGGCAAAGTCGTCCATGCGCAGCAGATACTGTTGCACGGTGCGTGGATCTGCGGTATCGCAGATAAGATAACCGGGAAAGAGCGGCTTGGTCGTATTGACCCATTCACCGTGTACCTTAATCTCGGTTTGAAATTGGGGATAAAAGAGCTCCTGCATGGTGCCGGCTGGCACCATGCACTCGATGCGCTCGCGTATTACGTCTTCGCGACCGTTAATGACCTGGATCACATACCACACGAGCATCACCCCCTTTCTGTCTTACGTGTGGCTCACGGGGTTTGGGTATGGCTTCGCCAGGGCGCTTGTGCGCGAAGGCGCTCCATATTCAAACCCTGAGCCCAGTCAGACAAGCACGTGGCTCTGTCCCACCGTGAACGGTATGTATAAAAGCAGCACTGATGTCACAGGCACGTATCGCAAAAATGCCAATAACCTCAGCTGGCTGCGTGCGAGCCGGTCGAGTGATTTCAAAACTGGACCGCACGCAAACAGCTGAAGAACTGCTGTGATTTGCCGTAGCAACTTATTGCACTGGCTAAAGCGAAGATGTAATTAGCCGTAAAAAGAACAAAATCGCGCATGGCAATCAATATTGGAGCTCATAGTGTTTCTGGCACCGCCGTTACGGCCGGATGCTGATCGACCCTGCGCTTTGCGACTTGCTGGAGCCGCGAGCACAGCTGAACTCATGTAACGTTAGATATCCTAGCACAAGCTGTTAGTGAAACTGATTTGGCTTATGGTGAACAACATATCGTTCATTTAGCGTGCTCAAGGGGATTGTTTTGGAATGTTGTTCACATTGATGCAGGTTATTGAGGTATTGGCGGTGATTAGGGGCGTTCCTTAAGCACAAATGGAACGGCGAGCTGCACTGGTAATTGCGTTAGTCTAACAAACTATGTACAGACATGGGAAATAAATTGTGCAACTTTTTGTTGGCATAGGTGGGGTTTGTGGCGCGTAGTGTTTTGGCATGAAAAAAGGCCTTCGGAATTCCGAAGGCCTTTACATTCACGATGGTGGAGACGAGGGGAATCGAACCCCTGACCTCTTGACTGCCAGTCAAGCGCTCTCCCAGCTGAGCTACGCCCCCGTTACGAGGCAGTACTATAGGGGAATGTTTTGCTTGATGCAAGAGTTTTTGTTGAAACTTTTTCTTACGGGTTTTCCTGGGACGGGGCTGAATTGACTGATTTTGGCTTCGGCAAAATCAGTCAATTAACCCACCGTCCCGATAAAACCCTCACGTAACAAATACGCTATCGCAGTTCCGGTGTGAACTTCGATCTTTGCAGTGGATCTTACTATGTTGCTGACGCCCGTGTCGGCTAGCGGGGCTAAGGGGCTGTGGTCTAGTTCCCACTCTAGGCCGTGTTCGCTTATCTCTGTGTTGGGAGCTATGGCGATGATGGAGAAGGTTTTGTCCTCGGCGTTTTCGATGGTCCAGGTCTCGTCCTGGTGCAGGATTCTGACCGTCACTTCGTCTTCTTCGATCCAGACGGGGGCGTCCACATAGCCTGCCAGTAACCCTAACACAGACAAGGCCATGTCAGGGCGGCCGCCGGTGGCGCAGGTCGCAACCACTTCGGCTCCTGCCCAGCGACGGCGGACGGAATCGAGCGCCAGCGCCAGATCGGTATAGTCCTTGTACGGGTCGTGACGCTCCACCTCAAAGGATTCGGCGGCATCGACCAAAGCGCGCCCCTCATCGCTAACGGTGTCGGCGTCGCCCACGTAGACGTCGCAGTCCAGGCCAGCGCCCAACAGAGCGTCCAGGCCGCGGTCTACGGCCACGATGTGATCGCACTCCCCTGCCAACTGGCGAAGCAGATCCGCGCTCGCCACCACCGGCGAGCCGCAAACCACTAATACTTTGCAAGACACGGCCCTCGCCTAGCCCTCAAACGAAAGCACGCGGGCCAGGCCCAGGTCCTCATAGCTGTCGATAAAGATGTCGCAGTTGGCACGCACCTCATCGCGCTCCATACGGCCGTGCGGATCATAGATGCCCACGCGCTTAAAGCCTGCAGCGCCAGAGCTCTTAAGTCCAAAGACGGCGTCCTCAAACACCCATGCGCGATCAAACTTGTGCCCATGGCGCTCTTCCAGGCGACGCAACGCCAGCTCGTACACGTCGGGGAACTGCTTGGAACGCCCCGCCTCGCCCGTCGTGGTAATAAACTCCATATAGCGATCAAGGCCAGCACCCGCAAGGGCGGACTGCACCAGTTCGGCCGGCGTGGACGTGGCAACGCACATGGCAATGCCCGCAGCCTTCGCCTGCTCCAAAAAAGCCAGGAGCCCCTCGCGCGGCGGCACCTTGGAGTACCCCTCCATCAAAATGTCGCTCAGTTCGCGATACAGCTCCTCACCATTCGCGCCAATGCTCCACGTATCGTGGTAGGCCCGGCACTCGTCCTCCAGCGAAAGATGCTCAAACTGGGCAAAATCGTCGACCGTTACATCAATGCCATGACGGCGCAATAACTCGGTCTGCGCATAGCCCCAGACGGGGGTGCTGTTAACCAGCGTGCCGTCGCAATCGAAAATAAAAGCAACACTTGGGGCAGCGATGTGGTCCATAAACGAGCCTTTCAATGTCAAATGGTGAACAACCTGCTAAAAACGTTTTACCAAACGTCAGCCTAACAGTTTTGAAACCCTAATTGGTAAAACTGTCAAGAGTTTTACCACGGCAATTCTGCCAGTGGTATAAACATGGCGCTTACCGATTAAACGCTCCCGCAAATCCACTTTCGTCCATAAAACTAACGCACAGGTGTTATCGTAGTTTCTGCCGAAAGTTCCACCGAGCACGCGAGGTGGAACGAATCATAGAACTATCGCCGTCCCTTCGATTCGTGCAGCCTTGGACCTTTCGCATCTAGTCACCAAGGCAACACGCTGCCGCGTCATGATGGGATCAAACGTGAGCGATACAAAGCTAAAGCCAGCAACCAAAAAGCCCGCTACCCGTAAAGCCGCTCCGCACGCACCGGAGCTCTCCAAGGACGATGTCTATCTGTTTGGCATTGGCATGTGGGAGCGCAGCTGGGAGAAGATGGGCGCTCACCCCGACACGCAGAACCGTACGCGTGGCTGGCGCTTTTGCGTTTGGGCGCCCGATGTAAAGAGCGTCCATGTCATTGGCGAATTTAACGACTGGGATGAGCAAGCCAACCCGCTGGTGCCCATGCATACGAGTGCTATTTGGGAAGGCTTTATTCCTGGCGCCGAGCAGGGCCAGCTCTATAAGTACCTTATCGAGACCAACGAGGGCGAAAAGCTCTACAAGGCCGATCCGTACGCCTTTAAGGCCGAGTGCCCTCCGGGAACGGCGAGCGTGCTGTGGACCCTCGATGGCTATAAGTGGAACGACGCCGCCTGGCTCAAGCGCCGTGCCAGCCATAACCACATGTCGCAGCCCCTTAACATCTACGAGGTGCATGTTGGCTCATGGAAGCGCCACGGCGACGCGCCTCAGGGCGAGCCGGACGAGTACGGCAACTACCCCGGCCCCATGGATCCCTTCCCCGCGCAGCGCGGCGAGTACTACACCTACGACGACCTATCGGTGGAGCTCGTGGACTACGTGCGCGACATGGGCTATACGCATATCGAGGTCATGCCGCTCATGGAGCATCCCTTCGACGGCTCCTGGGGCTACCAGACGACCGGCTACTATGCCGCCACGTCGCGCTACGGCAATCCACAGCAGCTCATGCACTTTATCGATGCGTGCCACGAGGCGGGCATCGGCGTGATCATGGACTGGGTACCCGGCGGTTTTTGCGCCGACGCCCACGGTCTTGCCACCTTTAACGGCCATATGTTGTTTGAGCACGAGATTCACCCCAACTGGGGTACGCACAAGTTCGACTTCGCCCGCGGCGAGGTCCGCTCCTTCCTAGTCTCCAACGTGCTGTACTGGCTCGAGAACTTCCACGTGGACGGCATTCGCATGGACGGCGTGTCCAGCATGCTGTACCTCAACTTTGGCATCGACGATCCGGGGCAAAAGAAGTTCAACAAGTACGGTACCGAGGAGGACCTGGACGCCAGCGCGTTTATCCGCCAGGTCAACTGCGCCGTGGAGGCGCACTACCCCGACGTGATGACGATGGCCGAGGAGTCCACCGCGTGGCCGCTCGTGACCTATCCGCCGCAGGACGGCGGCCTGGGCTTCCACTACAAGTGGGACATGGGCTGGATGAACGACACCCTGCACTACATGCAGACCGATTTTCCGTGGCGCCCCGGCAACCACGGCCTACTCACGTTCTCCATCATGTATGCCTTTACCGAGAACTTTATCTGCCCGCTGAGCCACGACGAGGTCGTGCACGGCAAGTGTTCGCTCATCGGCCGCATGCCGGGCGACTGGTGGCGCCAGTTTGCCGGCCTGCGCACGCTGGCTTTCTACCAAATGACGCACCCCGGTGCCAAGCTCAACTTTATGGGCAACGAGATCGGCCAGTTTATCGAGTGGCGCTACTACGAGTCCATCCAGTGGTTCCTGACCGAGGAGTATGAGACTCACAAGCATCATCAGGCGTTTATCAAGGCGCTCAACCACCTGTACACCGCCGAGCCCGCCCTGTTCGAGCGCGGATACACCGACGACGGCTTTACCTGGATCGATGCGGACAACTCCAAGCAGTCCATCGTGAGCTTTGTGCGCCAGGGCGAGGACATCGACGACGACCTGGTGATCCTGATCAACTTTAACCCGGCGAGCTACGAGAGCTTCCGCGTGGGCGTGCCGCGCGAGGGCGACTGGGAGGTCATCTTTGACTCCGATCGTCCCGAGTTTGGCGGCAGCGGCTATGCCGGCGAGGAGCCCTACACCTGCTCGAGCGAGCCCTATCCCTGGAACGGGCAGATGGACTCCATTGAGATCAAGGTGCCCGGCCTGGCTGGCGTGGTGCTTAAGCGCCGCGGTCCCAGCAGCTACAAGCCGCCGGTGGTTGAGGCTCCCAAGAAGGCGACGCGCAAGCGCACGTCTTCGGTGAAGCCCAAGCCTGCGGCCGCTAAGAAGGCTCCGGCTAAGGCGAAGGCTACGACGGCCAAGGCTAAGGCTGCCGCAAAGCCCGCTGCTAAGGCTACCGCGACCAAGAAGACGGCTGCCAAAAAGGGCGCTACCAAGTCCAAGTCTGCTTCTGTTAAGCCGTCTGCCAAGAATGCGTAACAAAGCCGTTACAGCTGTAATTACCCGCCCCGATGGGGCGTAGGATACAAGTCATAACCGTTCCGGGAGAAACATCCCCGGGGGAAGGAACGTATGAATAAGATCTTCGACAACAAGCAGGAGTTTACCGAGCTCTATCGCGATGCCGTCATGAGCATCAGCGGCAAGAGCGTCGAGGCCGCCAGCGACCTCGACCGCTTTAACGCCCTGGCAAAGCTCGTGGCCGAGAAGGCGCGCACCGTTGCCACCAAGAGCGACGCCCGCGCCACCGCCGAGGGCAAAAAGCGCGTGTACTACTTCTCGATCGAGTTTTTGATCGGCCGCCTGCTTGACAACTATCTACTCAACTTTGGCGTGCGCGACATGGTCGCCGAGGCGCTCGACGACATGGGCTTCGACCTGTCCGTCATCGAGAACCAGGAGCCCGATCCGGCTCTGGGCAACGGCGGTCTGGGCCGTCTAGCCGCATGCTTCCTGGATTCCATGGCAGCCGAGGGCATTGCCGGCTACGGCAACGGCATGCGCTACCGCTACGGCCTGTTTAAGCAGGAGATCGTCAACGGCAGCCAGGTCGAGGCCACCGACGAGTGGCTCACCCACGGCTATCCCTGGGAGGTCCGCCGTCAGGACAAGGCCGTGACCATCAAGTTTGGTGGCCACGTCGAGGGCTTTGAGGAGAACGGCCGCACGTTCTACCGCACGGTGGACACGCAGAACATCCTGGCCGTCCCCTACGACATCCCCGTGGTGGGCTATGCCGGCGAGACCGTCAACAAGCTGCGCGTCTGGGCCGCCGAGCCGGTCGAGGAGCACTTTGACCTTGAGGCCTTCAACCGCGGCGACTACGCCCTGGCCGACGCCGAGCGCGCCGAGGCCGAGGCCATCAGCGCCATCCTCTACCCCAACGACGCCGGCGAGCACGGCCGTCTGTTGCGTCTGAAGCAGGAGTACCTGTTTGTCTCGGCCGGCATCTACAGCCTGCTCGACACCTTTGAGAAGGAGCACGGCGAGAACTGGGAGCTGCTGCCGCAGTTTGTTGCCATCCATACCAACGACACCCACCCCGCCATGTGCGGCCCCGAGCTCATGCGTATCCTCATCGACGAGAAGAAGCTCGAGTGGGATGACGCCTGGAACATCGTGACGCAGGTCGTGAGCTACACCAACCACACCATCCTGCCCGAGGCCCTGGAGAAGTGGCCCATCGGCATGTTCTCCAAGCTCCTCCCCCGCGTGTACCAGATCATCGACGAGATCAGCCGTCGTTGGCACGAGTCGTTCGACACCACGCAGGAGGGCTGGCAGGAGCGTCTGCGTCAGACCGCCATCCTGTGGGACGGCGAGATTCGCATGGCCAACCTGTCCGTGATCTGCAGCCACAGCGTCAACGGCGTGGCCAAGATCCACTCCGACATCATCAAGAACATCGTGCTCAAGGACTTCTATGCCCTGACACCCGAGAAGTTCAACAACAAGACCAACGGCATCTCGCACCGTCGCTTCTTTGCCGAGGCCAACCCCACCTATGCCAAGCTCGTAACCGAGGCCATTGGCGACGGCTGGCTGAAGGACGCCTTTGAGCTGGAAAAGCTCAAGGAGTTCCAGAACGACACCGAGTTCCTGAAGGCCGTGGGTGCCTCCAAGCGCGCCAACAAGGAGCGCCTGGCCGCCTACGTTAAGGCCGAGACCGGTTTGGTCATTGACCCCAACACCGTCTTCGATGTTCAGGTTAAGCGCTTCCACGCCTACAAGCGCCAACTCATGAACATCATGAAGGTGATGGACATCTACAACCGTCGCATCGCCGATCCCAACTTCCACGTGACGCCGACGACCTTCATCTTTAGCGGCAAGGCTGCCTCGAGCTACACCTTCGCCAAGGAGACCATCCGCCTCATTAACTCCGTGGCCGAGGTCATCAACAACGACCCGCGCGTCAACGAGATCATGAAAGTCTGCTTTATCCCCAACTTCCGCGTGAGCAACGCCCAGCTCATCTACCCCGCTGCCGAGATCTCGGAGCAGATCTCCACGGCTGGCAAGGAGGCCTCGGGCACGTCCAACATGAAGCTCATGATGAACGGCGCCATTACGCTGGGCACCCTCGACGGCGCCAACATCGAGATCGCCGACCTGGCCGGCCGCGAGAACGAGGCTATCTTTGGCCTGACCGCTCCCGAGGTCGAGCAGCTCTGGGCATCCAACAGCTACTTTGCGTGGGATACCCTCAACGGCGACCGTGAGCGCCTGGGCCGCGTGATGGACGAGCTCAAGGACAACACGTTTGCTGGTCTTTCGGGCAACTTCGAGAGCATCTACAACGAGCTCATGAACAACAACGACCCCGACCTGGTCATGGCGGACTTCCGCAGCTACGTGGATGCGTGGGAGAAGCTTACCGGCAGCTATGGCGACCAGGAGACCTGGAACCGCAAGGCCCTGCTCAACACCGCCTCGAGCGGCTGGTTCTCGAGCGACCGCACCATTCGCGAGTACCGCGACGAGATCTGGCACGCGTAAAGGCGCGCGAGCTCCCCTATGCCAGCACGGCATTACTCGACGGGCGTGACGTTGCGCCGCGCCCGTCGCTAATGGGTTTAGGAACATCGATGACAGAAGGAGAAATCGATGAGTAAGAAAGAATGCATCGCGATGCTCCTCGCAGGAGGACAGGGCAGCCGATTGGGGGCACTCACCCAAAAGATCGCTAAGCCGGCGGTTAGCTTTGGTGGCAAGTTCCGCATTATCGACTTTTCGCTCTCTAACTGCTCCAACTCGGGCATCGACACGGTGGGCGTTCTGACGCAGTACCGTCCCTACCTGCTGCATGCCTACGTGGGCTCCGGCGAGGCGTGGGATCTGGACAGCCGCGACGGCGGCGTGTCGATCCTGCCGCCGTACGAGACGCAGACCGGTGGCGCCTGGTATGCGGGCACGGCCGACGCCATTACGCAGAACCTCGACTACATCAAGGCCAACGACCCCAAGTACGTCCTGATTCTTTCGGGCGATCACCTGTATCGCATGGACTACCGCAAGATGCTCAAGACGCACATTGAGAACAACGCCGACCTCACGGTG
>CABUVH010000043.1 GCA_902494935.1 uncultured Collinsella sp. | reverse complement strand
GGCTCGCCCGCTTTTTCATCGCGCTAGCGCTTCTTTGGGATCGACCTAAGGCGAGCGAACCATAGGGCTGCGGCACCCGAGGTCAGGAGCGCGGTGATGCAAGCGGCGATGGGAACTGATCCTGTTGCCGGTAGGTCCTGCGGTAGGGTACAGCGTTGAATGACGCTGTCCTCGTCATGTGACTCAAGTTTATCGCCGCCGCCGTTGCGGCAAAGATCGACGCGTGCGCTGTTGGTGAGTGCGGTTTGGGGCGTATAAGCCGACGTCGCCTGCATGTGCACGATTGCGCCCCGGGCGTCTGTGCCAAGGATTGCTTTGGCATCGTCAAGATCGTCGTGCTCATCTTTGAGATCATCGCGGTTCCAAGAATCCGCATCGCTTCGAGTCGTAAAGTCGGCGGCTACCGCACCGTATTCAATTCGAATGCCCGTTACGACGGTATTGGATGCAAGGTCGAGTTCTTTCGCCTCGAGTGTGGTGGATTCCATGGTTGAGATATTCGCCTTCCAGAGGTGCCAACCGTCGTAATCGACGAGGCGACAGTCCTCACCCAGGCTCTCTTTTACTTCGTCGGACTCAAGCCAAGGATTTTCGTGCCCATCGTCAAGTGTCGCGTTTGCCGGCTCATCGACGTCTGTCGAGTCCAACGGCGTCGTGCGATACCATACGTTGCACAGACCGTTGAGGTCGCCGATGGCGACGGGGGTTTCGATTGAGACGAATCTCGCCGTATCGTCCTCGGCACACTCAAGATCATCGGTAATCGTAAACTCATCAACCCAAGTAGCGGAGTCGTTTCGAGCATCGATGGTATAGGAGAAAAGTCCATCCGTATTGGTTTGCGTCGCGGCGCGATTTTTACCATCGCCGTTGGCCAACAGACCCTTCCCGATAGGTTGGGCAAGCTCCTGACGCTTGTCGACCTGTCCTTTGATCTCGATGGGCGTATCCTTCATCGCGACGGATTGGACTTCTCCCGTATCCTTTATTTCAAACGTTATCTCCTCGGCAAGGTCATAGGTCCGCGGAGACATCATTTCGCGCAACGAGTAGGTGCCGGGTGCAAGATGTTCGACGCGGTGCGGCTTGTCGGATGAGGTCCAGGAGTCTATTTCGGTTTTATCGGGACCATATAAGGTGAGCTGTGCGCCTTCCACTTCCTGCTCACCGCTTGCATCGACCTTGGAGATATCAACCTTGGTGTAATCGTCGGATACGTTAAGCCGTGCTTCTACAACGGGTGTTTTCTGGTCGGCATAAGTAAGGTCGACAATATGGGTTGTCCGATCGAGCAAGAAGCCTGCCGGCGCTTGAGTCTCGACAACCTCGTAGCGTGCGGCGCCAGGTCCCAGCGGGAGGTTGTCCGCGCGTGCTTCTCCAGTTTCATCCGTCGTGACGGTCGCGACAGTCTCACCGTCGAGCGCGGCAATGCTACCGTCGGGGCGCACGATATCACCCGAGGCACGGATCTCAAAGACGGCGCCCGCGAGACTGCTGCCGTCTTTGGCATCGGTTTTAACGATCCTGATGTTTCCGGTCGCGGCGTGGTCATAATACGAGGCGATTGCAACGGGCGTTAGGTTCATGTCGGCGGGTATGTTTACCTCGATCTCTTCACCGACAAGATAGGGCTCTTTGGCCGAGGTTTCGCGTACATAATAGGTGCCCGGCACGAGCGATTCGGGCAGTGTGACGGTCCCGGTCGCGTCAGTCGTAAAGGTGTTCATTACGTTATGTGCTGGATACCAGCAAGTTTGTGAGACAGGTTCGTGATTGCTGTCGAGGAGTTGGAAGGTGAATCCGGCTAGGGGAACAGAAGCGCCTGTTTGGGCATCGCGTTTTACAATCTGGAGATGCGTCGACAGAGCGTGGTTGTCCACGATATATTGAAGCTCGGCGCCGTCGGAAATCTGATTGGCCCCGACGGTCCATTCCCCTGCACGTTTAAAACCCTCGGGGACGGTTTCCGGAACCTCGCGAACCGTGTAGCCGGCACGGTCGTATGGGACGGCTCCGTGGACACCGGCGGGTCGCTTGCCTGTGCCGAACCATGCTTCGGGCTGATCTTTGGTGGAGGCAAAGCCATAGATGTTTGTGGTCAGTGTGCCAACAACCTGCTGAGAGCTGTTGCTGACAACCTCAAAGACAACACCACCCGCCGGCTGCTCCAGGCCGGATTGGTCGCTATTGCCGTAATCCTTGAATTTGGAAATCTCAAGGTTAAACGCAATGGGGATATCGGAAACGCGAGATTCGATCTCGACCACGCCTGAATCGCCGAGCTGGTCGGCTCCAACGGTATAGGTCCAGCTGTCGTTGGATGGCAGGTAGCCCTCGGGGGCTTTTGATTCGTAGATGGTAAAGGTTCCTAAGGGGACATCGGCGAGAGTGGCCCGACCGCTTTCGTCGGTCGTGAGGATTTGCGCCCATCCAGGGGTTGATTGTGATACGCACGTGAACTCTGCTCCTGCGAGTGAAGATCCCACCTGGGGGCCGGCATTCGTCGCGGCATCGAGTTTTACGATACGCAGGTTGATGGTGCCGGGCTGTTCATCAATGGCGACCCGCCCGCCGTCATTCCCCGTGGTAAAGGCAATACGATCGTGGCGGGGGACATAGCCGGCCGGCGCCTTCGTTTCAACTAGGTAGTATGCCGTGTTGGGCAGAAGTGTTGCTTGCGCTCGACCGTTGCTGTCCATCTTGATGGTGCCGACACGTGCGCCGCTGGCGCTCTCAAAAATATCGAATGTTGCCCCGGTAAACTGATAGGTATTGTTTCCGCTGGTAATAACGGTGTTAGCAGACTGCTTTTGGAAGGAAACAGAGACCGCCGGCAGTACATAGAGCATGTCTTGACGTTTGCTGCCGCCCGATACGGCCCCTAGATAGCGTCGCGCGCGGTGCGGAGCGGCTTTGATGCTTCCTGATTTTGCGCTGTCGTGGAGCCACCGCGCAGCCGCCACGACTTCATTGTCGGCGGTAAAGTGTCCGCTCTTGGTTTTACCCTGAGCGGTCGTGTAGGAGTAGGTGCCGTCGACATGGGTAGTGCCGTTGAGCATCCATACGGCAAGCTGGGTGGCGGCGCGGGCGCGATCGGGTGAAAGATGGTAACCGCCAAACGACGTGGTGGTGGGATATCCGTGACAAACGATTGCCGCGAACTCGTCGTCGAGCCACACCCAGCCTTGATCAAAGTTGAGCCATGGGCCGCCCGGTTTGGTGGGGCCGGGGCGCTCCTGGTTCATGCAGTAGGCAATCGAGGTGTCTTGAGCTTCATACTTGCCGATGAAGAAGGGTCCACAATCATCGCTAATAGTGCGGAAGCCGAGCTGGTCGTAGCCATCGACGGCAAATGCGGCTCCCGGTGCCAGGCAGCCGAAAAGCAGGAAGAGGAGCAGGAGCAGCGGACCTGTTGCGATTGCGCTGTGGACAGAGTGCGTGGGTGCGTTGGACATGGCTGCTCCTTATCCCTCGTGCGTCGCACGGGGAGGCTGCGACGCGTAGGATGAGGCTACCCCCGAGGTTCATGCGGGTAAGTACCGGAGCCTGACCAAAAGCTTGCCCAATTCCTGACAAATTGAGCTCAAATACAACAATCAAGCAAAAGCGCAGGTAGAAGATAAGGGGAACAGGAAGTCAAAGGTCCTCGTCTCCACAATTGACGCGATTTTCAAACGAATCTCCACAGCTAAAACAAGCATCGCCACCCTTGTATCGAACAAGACAACCGCGTTATACTAGCCAACACAAGCGGGCATCGCCAAGTGGTAAGGCATCAGCTTCCCAAGCTGACACTCGCGGGTTCGAGTCCCGTTGCCCGCTCCATTCGAATTTCAGGCACGGTAACGTTTCGTTACCGTGCTTTTTTCAATAAAGCGCCGGGACTCGAACCCGACAGGGTGCGAGCGTTAAATAAACGCGAAGCGCTTATAGCGAGCAGGCGAAGGCGCCGACAGGCGCCTGAAGCCGGTGCGTATTTGCGAAGCAAATACGCGGACGTCCCGTTGCCCGCTCCATGGAGCACAGAAGACCTCGGGACGGCCAATTCAACAAAGTCTTCCCCATCGTCTCCGTGAATCCGAGGAGATCGACCGCAGCCGGTGCGTATTTGCGAAGCAAATGCGCGGACGTCCCCATGCTCGCTCCAATTCCAAAATGTTAGGTTAATGCCTGCTGCCCATACTCGCACCTGCGCACGGTACAATGGTTGGGTTACGACCAACGTGCCAATAACCAAAAAGGAGCCGCTATGATCGATCGCTATACCCGCCCGGAGATGGGACACATCTTCTCCCTCGAGAACAAGTACGCCATTTGGCAGGAGATCGAGGTTCTGGCCTGCGAGGCCCAGGCGGAGCTCGGCAAGATCGGTATTTCCAAAGACGAGGCCCAGTGGATCCGCGACCATGCCAACTTTGAGAAGGCGAAGGTCGATGAGATCGAGGAAGTCACGCGCCACGACGTCATTGCCTTCCTGACCAACATGAAGGAGTACATCGATGCCGATGTTCCCGAGGGCGACCCCAAGCCCAGCCGCTGGGTTCACTATGGCATGACCAGCTCCGATCTGGGCGACACGGCCCTGTGCTACCAGCTCACCCAGGCCTGCGACCTGATCATCGAGGATGTCAAGAAGCTCGGCGAGATTTGCAAGCGTCGCGCCTTTGAGGAGCGCAACACGCTCTGTGCCGGCCGCACTCATGGCATCCACGCCGAGCCGATGACCTTCGGCATGAAGTTTGGCTCTTGGGCCTGGGAGCTCAAGCGCGATCTGGATCGTCTTGAGGACGCCCGCAAGAATGTTGCCTTTGGTGCCATCTCGGGCGCTGTCGGCACGTACAGCTCCATCGAGCCGTTCGTCGAGGAGTATGTCTGCGAGCACCTGGGCCTGGTTCACGACCCGCTGTCCACGCAGGTTATCAGCCGCGACCATCACGCCTATCTCGCCGGCGTTCTCGCCACCACCGCAGCCACCTGCGAGCGCATCGCTACCGAGGTCCGCAATCTGCAGAAGACCGATACGCTCGAGGCCGAGGAGCCGTTCCGTAAGGGCCAAAAGGGCAGCTCAGCCATGCCGCACAAGCGCAACCCCATCACCATGGAGAAGGTCTGCGGCCTGTCGCGCGTCGTGAAGGCCAACGCGCAGGTTGCCTTCGACAACGTCGCCCTGTGGCACGAGCGTGACATTTCGCACTCCTCTGCCGAGCGCGTCGCCCAGGCCGACAGCTTCATCGCCCTCGACCACATGTTCCAGTGCCTCATTCGCGTTATCGACGGCCTGCAGCTGTACCCTGCCCGCATGATGGCCAACCTCAATAAGACCCGCGGCCTCATCTTCTCCTCCAAGGTGCTGCTCGCCCTCGTCGACACGGGCATCACCCGCGAGGACGCGTACGCCATTGTGCAGGAGAACGCCATGGCAACCTGGCACGAGGTACAGGATTGTGTCTCCGGCCCCACCTTTAAGGAACGTCTCGAGGCCGACCCGCGCTGCACCGTCAGCCAGGAGAAGCTCGACGAGATCTTTGATCCATGGGACTTCCTCACTCGTATCGACACAGTCTTTGATCGTCTGGAGCAGCTGAGCTTCGAGTAGGTTCGGGCATAACGTTAGCTTTTTAGGGCGCTTTGCTGGTAATGTGTGTTGCCGGCAAAGCGCCTCGTTGCATTTAGGGAAAGACGGGGATAATAGTCGTCTCGAATAACATTCTGAGAGGGGATCGCATGATTTCGTTTGATTACAAGCCTCAGGGCGTGTGTGCTCGCAATATTCACCTTGACCTTTCCGATGACGGCAACAAGGTGATGGGCGTTGAGTTTACCGGCGGCTGCGATGGCAATCTCAAGGCTATCTCCAAGCTGGTCAAGGGCGCTCCTGCCGATCGCGTAATCGAGGTTCTCGCCGGTAATACCTGCGGTATGAAAAAGACCTCCTGCGCCGACCAGCTTACACGCGCTATCGAGGCCGCTCGCGCCGAGATCGCCTAATGGGTATCGCCGATCACATCAAGAACGGAATATCGCGTCGCGGCTTTGTACTCGGTGGGGCTGCCGCGGGCGCTGCCACGATGCTTGCCGGATGCTCGAAAAAAACGGGTACCAGTGATGATGCCGCCGGCGAGCCGCAGGTTATCAAGGACGATTCCAAAATTATCTCGATTACGGATGAGTATGAGGCTGTCGACATCGATCTTGAGCCGGCGGCGTCGTGGACGCTGCCTCTGGGTACGCTGCTGTACTACTGCGACGGCGATTACGCCGCGGCGATGATGGCGCCCGCATCGGCATTGCACGCCAACACGCTCGGTGTGCTCAACCTGGGCGATGGCTCGCTTACCACATTAATCGAGGATCCTGTCGAGGGCACGGGATATGCATTCTACGATGTCCGCGCCGGCGACGGCGTATTCGCGTGGGTTGAGATGAACTTTGCCAATTCATCGTGGAAGCTCTACGCTCAAAATCTGTCGGGCGCTTCGCTCTCTGGCGATGTGGTTGAGCTCGATCGAGGTGGCAAGGACTATGATCCGCCCCTGTTTACGGCGTTCGGGTCATCAGTCATCTGGTATAAAATGCCTTCGGCAGGCGGCAATAAAACGAGTAGTGATTCGTTTTGCTATCGTCGCTCACTTGATGAATCCAAGGCCGAGACAATTTGGAAATCGACGGGCCGCTTTGCATCGGCCCCGCGCGCGAGCGACGGCATTTTGACCATCTCGCCGCGTGTCCGCAACGACGAGGGCGTCTACTACGGCATAACGGCAATCGATCTGACCGACGGCAACAACACCAAGCGTGCCCAGCTAGTCCTTCCCTCGTCAGTCTCGCCTTTCGAGGCCGTGTATATGGGCGATACCTTCGTGTTTTCTATCGAGGCGGCCTATAGCGGCGTGGGCAGCCTGGGCAATATGGGCACGTATATCGGTAATGAGGGAGGGCCGTACCTCTTTCTGTCACGCGAGCCGCTCGCATGTGCGGCTGGCAAGAAGAATAAATACCTTGTTAAGGTACAGGCGTCGCATTTCCTGATCGACACCTCTGCCAAGACCTATGGCTCGCTGCTGTCGCCCGACCGCGCTTTGGAGTATGGCGATTATCCAGCTACGGCGGGAAAATCGGACTCATTCCTTACGTACGCCACGGTGCGCAACAGCCAGGGTATACCAGAGACGGTCACTGCACGCCTATTCTCTCTTTAAGCTTAGAGGGGTTAAAAAGGCGCCAACAGGGGAATAAACGCGTTGTAATTGTGAGTACCGCCCGCCGAGCTGCCGCGTCATAGCGGCATCCGGCGGGCTCAGGTGCGTTAAAATGGGCTTGTTCTTAGCTAATTGAGACAGGGGGGCCGTGTTATGGCTTCAGATGCAAAAAAGATTCTGCTGGTCGAGGATGAGAAGGCAATCCGTGACGCCGTCGCTGCCTATCTCGAGCGCGAAGGCTACTGGGTTGTGGGCGTCGGCGACGGCCAGTCCGCGATCGAGGAGTTCGAGAAGCATCAGTTCGACCTGGTCGTGCTCGACCTTATGCTCCCCAAGATTCCCGGCGAGCGCGTTTGCCGCACCATTCGCGATACCTCGGATGTCCCCATCATCATGCTGACGGCTAAGGGCGAGATCGAGGACCGTATTATCGGTCTTGAGCTCGGCGCCGACGACTATCTGATTAAGCCGTTCTCGCCGCGCGAGCTCGTCGCCCGCGTTCGCGCTCTGTTCCGCCGTGCCCATCAGGCCGACGAGCCCGCCGTCGAGGTACTCGACTTCGGCGATCTGGTCATCGATATCTCGGGCCACAAGATCTTGGTCGAGGGCAAGGAAGTCGATCTGACGGCTTCCGAGTTCAAGCTGCTCACCACGCTTGCCCGCCATCCCGGCCGTGTGTATAACCGCATGGAGCTGGTCGAGAAAGTGCTCGGGTATGACTTTGAGGGCTATGAGCGCACCATCGATAGCCACGTGAAGAATCTTCGCGCCAAGCTGGGCGATGATCCCAAGAAGCCCAAGTGGCTCTACACCGTCCATGGTGTCGGCTATCGCTTCGAGGCTCCGGCCAAGACCGATAAGTCGGACGAGAAATAGGGAAATCACATATGACACCTGCGCGCTTTGAAATCGGACAAAAGCACAAGCAGGAGAGCGAGGCGGGTTCCAAGGCTAGTTGGAACACGCCTCGTTCCGATTCACGGCCAACGATGAGCTATCCCTCGCGCATGGCACTTGCTTTTGCTCTGACATCGCTCATGACGGTATTGGTGCTGGTGGGCGTTGTCTCTGTTGTGTGGGGCACGGTCTTTTCGGATTACACACGCTCCAATATCGTCGAAATCGCAAATTCCGCTGCCGAGAAGTTGGCGACCTCATATGAGGAAAACGGCTCTTGGACCGCGGGAGAACTGCGCACGGTCGCAACGTCGAGTTTGGTTTCCGACGATCTGGGCATGCAGGTCGTCAATAAAAAGGGTGTGATCGTTTATGACGATTCCTGGCCCTCGGCAAGCGCCACCGCCGATGTACGCGAAAACCAGGCTACGACCGACGACACGAGCGGCAAGAGGGCATCGCATAGCCCGGTCTCGTCTGCTCCAACCGACTCCGATAGCGTTGCTAACGTCGAGATTGTAACGTCTTCCGGCGAGCATGTCGGACAGGTAAAGCTGTGGGCCATCGGCTCCGACGCTCTGCTCACCAAGGCGGACTCTGCGTTTAGGGAGAAGACCTTTAACGCCATGGCCCTCGCCGCGGTTGTTGCAATCTGCATTTCGGTCGTTATCGGATCGCTCGTGTCGCGCATGCTCACCAAACCGATTCATCGCATCACCAGTACCGCAAAGCAAATCCGTGACGGCGACCTGTCGGCTCGCACGGGGCTGCGCGGTGATGACGAGATCGATCAGCTGGGTGAGACCTTCGATGAGATGGCCACCTCGCTCGAGAAGGATATGAAACACGAGAAGCGCCTGACCTCAGACGTTGCACACGAGCTTCGCACGCCGCTTATGGCCATGCTCGCAACGGTCGAGGCCATGCAGGATGGCGTGTATCCCACCGACGATGAGCATTTGGAGACCGTTGCTTCCGAGACGCGTCGCCTGGCTCGTCTGGTGCAGCAGATGCTCGACCTATCGCGTATGGAAAACAGCACGGCTCCGCTCAATCTAGAACCGGTGGACATGGTTCCGTTCGTGCGATCGATTGTGAACGGCCAGGAGCGTCTGTTTGCCGACCGTGACCTTCGTCTTCGCTTTGCAGATGAAACCCAAGGGCACGACGATGTCGTCGAGGCCGATCCCGACATGATCACGCAATGTGTTATCAACCTCATGAGCAACGCCATGCGCTACACCCCCGAGGGCGGTTGGGTCGTGGTGTCGGTGCTCAGTGACCGCAGGCACGTCAGCATTGCCGTTTCTGATACCGGCATCGGTATTGCCAAGGACGATCTGTCGCGCATTTTCGGGCGGTTTTGGCGCGCCGATGCCAGCCGCGCCCGCGAAGCTGGCGGCCTGGGCGTCGGCCTCGCCGTGACCAAGCAGATCGTCGAGCGTCACCATGGCTACATATCCGTGGAGTCGGAGCTTGGAAAGGGTACGACTTTTACAATTCATCTGCCCCGCGAGCACACGGCGGACGCGGCATCTACTACAATGGAGCACTAGCTTTTCGCTATTCGGTGAAGGAGGGGCCGCGTCCCTGCCGCTCCGAGTTTGCGAAAACATGCGGGAAAGAACCCGCATTTCTGTCGTATTTAGGTAAGGAGTGACTCACGTGACAACGATGGAGCGTCGTCCGGATTCCCGTGGCAAGGTTCGTGATATTTACGATGCCGGTGAAAACCTGCTGATGGTCGCCACCGACCGCATTTCTGCGTTCGACTTCATTCTTCCCGACGAGATTCCGTTTAAGGGAGAGGTGCTCAATCGCATCTCGGCATTCTGGTTCGATAAGTTTGCCGACATCGTCCCCAACCATCTCGTTTCCATCGACCCGGCGGATTTCCCCGAGGAGTTTGCTGAGTATCGTGACTACCTCGCTGGTCGCGCCATGCTGGTTAAGAAGGCCCAGACGATTCCTATCGAGTGCATCGTCCGCGGCTATCTGACCGGTTCGGGCAAGAAGACCTACGACGAGAACGGCACCGTCTGCGGCATCCAGCTGCCTGAGGGCCTGACCGAGGCTTCCAAGCTTCCCGAGCCGTTGTTCACGCCGTCCACGAAGGCCGAGATCGGTGACCACGACGAGAACATCTCGTTCGAGCGTTGCTGCGAGATCGTGGGCGAGGACATCGCCACGCAGATTCGTGACCTTTCCCTCAAGATCTACAAGGCCGCTGCCGAGTACGCCGCGACCCGTGGCATCATCATTGCCGACACCAAGTTCGAGTTTGGTGTTATTGATGGCAAGGTCACGCTGATCGACGAGTGCCTCACGCCCGACTCCAGCCGTTTCTGGCCTGCTGCCAGCTACGAGGAGGGCAAGATCCAGCCTAGCTACGACAAGCAATTCGTCCGCAATTGGCTCAAGGCCAACTGGGATATGACGGGGGAGACCCCGCACCTGCCCGCCGAGGTCATCGATGGCACGTCCGAGCGCTATCGCGAGGCCTTCCAGATCATCACGGGCTCCCAGTTCACAAGCATGAAGGAGAACGCATAAGTGAGTACCCGTAGCGCCACGAACAAGCGCACGCAATCCCACGAAGTTACCGGGGTTGCGCGCAAGTCTGCCGCATCTGCTAAGCCCGCCCGCCAAGCAGCGAGCTCCGTTCGCGTCGTGCCGGCTTCGTCTAAGGCACGCCGCAAAGAGCTCGAGAAGGGCGAGAACCTCGAGGGCCTCTCTAAAGAGGAGAAGCGCGCCCGCAAGGCTAAGCAGCGCGCCAAGGAGGACCGCATCTATACGGTGTCGAATATCCTCCTCAAGCAGGACGAGGACTACACCAAGCGCCGTCGCATCTGGTGGATTGTGCTCGCCATTGGCATGGTGCTCGTCGTGGCAATTTGGGCCTCGCTGTACTTCGCTCCCGCTGGCATGGTGTCCAGCCCTGTCCAGATGGTCGGCATTGTTTTGTCCTACGTCATCATTTTGGGCGACTTTATCTATGACTTCGCTCGTATTCGTCCCTTGCGCAACATGTACCGCGCGCAGGCCGAGGGCATGTCCGAGAACAAGCTCAACGCTCTTATTGAGCGCGCGGCTGCCGAGGAGGACAAGAAGGACTCCAAGAAGAAGTAGCGTTTGCATACATACTTATCGCTAAGATATAAGGCGCGTCGTTTTTGCGGCGCGCCTTTTTACTGTTCTATAGATAGATGGAGTGGCACATGATTCGAGCTGCCCTGACGGTCGAAGAGGCCCTGGAGGGTATGAAGTCCCTGGAGCCCAAGATTAAAAACTATGCGCGCCTGGTTGTCCGCAAGGGCGTAAACGTTAAGCCCGGCCAGGAAGTCGTCGTTCAGTCTCCGGTTGAGTGCGCGCCGTTTGCGCGCGTGGTGGTCGCGGAGGCCTATGCTGCCGGCGCCGGCCACGTGACGGTCATCTGGGCCGATGATGCCGTGACGAGGCTCACGTACGAGCATGTCGAGAAAAGCTATTTTGAGCAGACGCCCGAGTGGAAGCGCCTGCAGCTGGATTCCCTGGCCCAGGACGGTGCCTGCTTTATCTTTATCGAGGGTGCGGACCCCGCCGCCCTTAAGGGCATCGATCCCGCTAAGCCCGCTGCAGCTTCTAAGGCAAAGAACACGCAGTGCAAAGTTTTCCGCCGTGGACTGGATTACAACATCAATCCGTGGTGCATCGCCGGCGCTCCGGTCGTGGCTTGGGCGCGCGAGGTGTTCCCGGGAGACGCCGATGAGGTTGCAATCTATAAGCTGTGGAATGCGATTCTGCACACCGCTCGCGCCGATGGCCAGGACCCAGAGAGCGACTGGGAACTCCATGACGCCGCATTCGAAAAGAACCTGCGTTTCCTGAACGACAATCGTTTCGACTGCCTGCATTACACCGCGGCAAATGGAACCGATCTGACGATTGGCATGACGAAGGGTCACGAGTGGGCCGGCGGCAAGGGCAAGACGCCCGATGGGCACCCCTTCTTCCCCAACATTCCCACCGAGGAAGTCTTCACTTCGCCCGATCGCATGCGCGCCGACGGTATCGTGTACTCGGCCATGCCGCTCATCCACCACGGCAATAAAATCGACGATTTTTGGATTAAGTTCGAGGGCGGCCGCGTGGTGGACTACGACGCCCGCGTGGGCAAGGCAACGCTCGCAAGTATCATCGATACTGACGAGGGCGCTGCTCACCTGGGAGAGGTCGCGCTCATTTCCAAGAACACGCCGATCCGCGAAAGTGGTGTTCTGTTCTACGATACGCTCTATGACGAGAACGCTAGCTGCCATCTCGCGCTAGGTGTCGGTTTCCCCGAATGCATCGAGGGTGGGTACGACATGTCCAAGGAGGAGCTCCTGGAGCATGGTGTTAACGTCTCGAGCACGCACGTCGATTTTATGATCGGCACGGACGACATCGATATTACGGGCATTACGCCTGATGGACGTGAAGTTGTGATTTTCCAGAACGGCCAATGGAGTTGGGAATAGTCCCAGACCGTGGTACAATGCCACCCGCGGGCCGTTAGCTCAGCTGGCAGAGCAGGGGACT
>CABUVH010000042.1 GCA_902494935.1 uncultured Collinsella sp. | reverse complement strand
GGGCTCCGTCTCGCTCGCCAACAGCCCCTCGGGCGGCGCGGTGGCCACCATCGCGGTCCCCCTGTGCGGGGCCTGACGACTCAGGCCCTCGCACCGGCGTGCCTCGCAACCAAACGCTTCCATCTTGAAACACGGGGAGTAAATCGCGAAATCGCAGGTGAAAGGGAGTAAAACGGCAAAGAAAAAGCCTCCGTCCCAACCTGGGAACGGAGGCTCGGTTACCGTATTTACTCACCAATGTCGCTGGCGGCTTTGCCGTGACTCTCGTACGAAACAAAACTCAGCGTCACAGTGCGGCACCCAAAAGTGCAGGTCAGAACCCTGTCAGCCTACTCCCACTCAATCGTCGCGGGCGGCTTGGACGTGATGTCGTAGCACACGCGGTTGGCGCCGGGAACCTCGGCAACGATGCGGCCGGAGATGCGGGCAAGCACGTCGTAGGGCAGCTTGGCCCAGTCGGCGGTCATGGCATCGCTGGACTCGACGGCACGCAGGATGATCGGGCGCTGATAGGTGCGCTCGTCGCCCATAACGCCGACGGACTTTATGTCGGGCAGAACCGCGAAATACTGCCAGCAGCTGTGTTCGGAGTTGCGCTCGCCGGTCTGCTCAAACAGGCGCTGGTTGTAGGCGTCGAGCTCCTCGCGCACGATAGCGTCGGCGTTCTTGAGGATCTCGAGCTTCTCCTTATCGACCGCGCCGATGATGCGGATGGCCAGACCAGGGCCCGGGAAAGGCTGGCGGAACACGATATGACTCGGCAGTCCGAGCGCCAGACCAAGCGCGCGGACCTCGTCCTTAAAGAAGTGGTCGAGCGGCTCAATGAGGTCGAAGTGCACGCCTTCGGGGAACGGGATCAGGTTGTGATGGCTCTTGATGGTGGCCGTCTTGCCGCCCGTCTTGCGAGCGCCGGACTCGATGATGTCGGGGTAGATGGTGCCCTGAGCCAGGTACTTCACGGGTTTACCATCGGTCTCAAGCTGCTGAGCAACCGCGAAGAACTCTTTCCAGAACTGCGTACCGATGATGCGGCGCTTCTCCTCGGGCTCGGTCACACCGGCTAGAAGCTCGGCATAGCGGTCCTCGGCGTGGACGTGGATAAAGTCGACGTCAAACTGCTTGGTGAAGACCTCCTCCACCTGCTCGGGCTCGCCCTTGCGCAGCAGGCCATGGTTGATGAACACGCAGGTCATCTGCTTGCCCACGGCGCGAGCGCCCAGCGCAGCCACGACGGAGGAGTCGACGCCACCGGACAGGGCCAGAATCACGCGGTCGTCGCCGACCTTCTCGCGGAACTCAGCCGTCATGGTCTCGACCAGGTTGTCCATGCTCCAGTTGGGCTCCAGGCCGCAGATCTCAAACAGGAAGTTGCTCAGCAGCTGCTGACCGTACTCGGAGTGCTTGACCTCGGGGTGGAACTGCGTGGTGAAAATCTTGCGCTCGACGCACTCCATGGCGGCAACCGGGCACACGTCGGTGCTAGCGGTAACGGTAAAGCCCTCGGGCACCTCGGAAACGGCGTCGCGATGGCTCATCCACACGGTCTGCTCCATGGGCGTGGAGTTAAAGAGCTTGGCGCCGGCCGTGCGCGTGATGGTGGCGCGGCCGTACTCGCCCACCTCGGAGTGACCGACCTTGCCGCCGAGCGTCACCGCCGTGATCTGATGGCCGTAGCAGAAGCCCAAGACGGGAAGGCCCAGGTCAAAGATGGCGGGGTCGATGGACGGAGCGTCCTCGGCGTACACGGAGGCCGGACCGCCAGAAAGGATGAGCGCAGAGGCGTTCATCTCGCGAATCTCGTCGGCCGATATGTCGCAGGGAACAATCTCGGAATACACGTTGAGGTCGCGGACGCGACGGGCAATGAGCTGACCGTACTGCGCACCAAAGTCGAGTACGAGGACCTTTGCGGAAGCCTTTTGATCCATGGTATCCCCCTCTTGTTGGCGGGGAGCCGGTGCCCACCCGCGTGAATGAACGAAAATAACCTCCATAGTGTACACGTTATATGGGGTTTCTCGTCCCTCGCAGCCATCAGCGCACGGCAAACGCACGACCAGGCCCCAATTTGACGGCAATTGAAGTGTTACCAAACGTTACGGATGATGTAATACGTTTGAACATTGGACGCCCTGTGCCACAATACTGCCGAACGATTCCGCCTCTGCGGCGGCAAATACGATAGGAATACCAGCATGAAGCGCATCCTTCTCATCGCCACGGGCGGCACCATCGCATCGACCGAGGACGGCAACGGCCTCTCCCCCGCCCTGACCGGTGAGGAGCTCGCCCAGAGCGTCCCCGAGATCTCGGGCCTCTGCGAGCTCGACGTCGTGCAGCCCATGAACATCGACAGCACCAATATGCGTCCCAGTGACTGGATGCGTATCCGCGACGTCATCGTCGAAGGCTATGCCGACCACGACGGCTTCGTGATTCTGCACGGCACCGACACCATGAGCTACACCGCGGCAGCGCTTTCCTACCTGATTCAGGACAGCCCCAAGCCCATCGTACTCACCGGCTCGCAAAAGCCCATGGGCAACCCTTTTACTGATGCCAAACTCAACCTGTACCAGAGCCTGCTCTATGCGCTCGACGAGCACTCGCACGATGTGTCGATTGTGTTTGGTGGCGTCGCCATTGCCGGCACGCGCGCCCGCAAGCAGCGCACCATGAGCTTTAACGCGTTCATTAGCGTCAACTATCCGCCCATTGCCTACATCCGCAACGACCGCATCGTGCGCAACGGGCTCCACGGCACTCATCAGGGCGAAAACCCAGTGCGTTTCTACGACAGCATCGACCCGCGCGTGTTTGTCCTTAAGCTTACGCCCGGCGTGAACCCGGGTATCCTGGACGCCCTAGCCGATAGCTACGATGCTGTAATTCTTGAGACCTTTGGCATTGGCGGTATTCCCGAGTTTGGCGAGTCCGGCGAGTCATTCCAGGAGGCGATTTTCCGCTGGGTCGATTCGGGCCGCACCGTCGTTATGACCACGCAGGTCCCCGAGGAGGGCCTTGACCTGGGTGTTTATGAGGTCGGTCGTGCCTACGCCGATCATCCGGGTATTTTGCGCGGCGATGACATGACCACCGAGACGCTCGTAGCCAAGACCATGTGGGCACTCGGCCAGTCACGCGATGCCGCCGAAATCCAGCGCCTGTTCTACAGCCAAGTCAACCACGACCGCATCCCGATGGCGTAATTCGGTTGTCGACGGGTATCCCCTATTCGATACCCTCGAGAAGCTCTGACACCGTCATGCCGAGTGCGGGCGCGATCTTAAATAGAACCTTGAGCGTGAAATTTGCCGTCCCATCTTCGATTCGGTCGAGGTAGGGTCGGCTGATTCCTGTCGCCACACAAAAATCAACCTTGGAGATACCAAGGTCCCTGCGTGTCTCTTCGACCCGCCTGCCAAGAATCTGTTTCGCACGTTCGTCCATGCAGCCGAGTTTGAAATGGAGCCGAACATAAACGTAAACTATAGTTTACGTTTTGCCGAATACACAGGAGTTTTCTATGTCGGGTTCTTCGGTCCGCATGTACCGAGCCACGCTTCGCACAAACAGCGCACCGCCCAAGCTCGTCGTCGTTGAAGCAGAATGCCTTTCGCCCGATGAGCGCACAGCATTTGCATTGCTATCAAGTCGCGTCGCCGCCGTTCTGGTCCCTTGCCCCGCGAAAGGTGAACTTGCCATCCAATGCCAAGCGCACAGCTGCTCGCTCAATCAGGTTACCGTAATCGCAACCAGCCAACGCGGCCTGCCGCTCCTTTTAGAAGCCGGTATCGCACTCGCCCTTCGCGGCGCCGGATACGAAAACGAAGCCGCCGCCGACATGGTCTTTAAACCACGATCGAGCGGCGGCCTCGCAGCAGCCATTGAATATGTGTGCAGGCTCGTTGCCTAAAAGGACAAGCTAGAAACCAAAGCCAAAGCCCGTTCCGGTAATCGCCGAGTACATAAAGTAAACGTTGATCACGTTGAGGAACACACCCGTGATGCAACCGTTGCGCAGGTAGCGCTCACACACGATGCGCGCCATGGCGGCAGAGTCCTCATTGTTCTTGGCCTGGCGTCCCGCCGTAAAGTATGTTGCCACGCTCAGCAGCAGGTTGAGCACCGGAAGCGCCAGCAGCTCGTAGCTCTTGCCCCAGCGCGTCACCTCGCCGGCGGCATTAAACTTCGTTGCCACCTCGGGCCCAATGTTGGGGATCACAAACGCCGCTATCACCAGCGGAAGCACCGCAAGCACCAGCAGCGCGATGCCCATGTAGCCGGCTTTTTTGCCATATTTGAACATGCGCGTCGTCCTTACACGTTAAAGCGGAAGTGCACGACGTCGCCATCGGCCATGACATAGTCCTTGCCCTCAATACGCAGCTTGCCGGCGGCCTTGGCGCCCTGCTCACCGCCGAGCTCGATGTAGTCGTCGTAGCCAATGACCTCGGCCTTAATAAAGCCACGCTCAAAGTCGGTGTGGATGACGCCGGCGGCCTGCGGAGCGGTCGCGCCCTGACGAACCGTCCAGGCCTTGACCTCCATCTCGCCGGCCGTAAAGAACGACTGCAGGCCGAGCAGCTTGTAGGCAGCCTGAGCGAGCACGTCCAGGCCGGGCTGCTCCAGGCCCAGGCTTTCCAGGTAGTCGGCGGCGTCCTCGGGATCGAGCTCGGAAAGCTCGGCCTCGATCTTGGCGCAGATCGGCAGTGGCTTGACGCCATCGATGGGCGCCAGGTCGTCGTTGAGCATATCCTCGTCCACGTTGGCCACATACAGGATGGGCTTCATGGTGAGCAGGAACAGGCCCTTGGCAGCGGCGCGCTCCTCGTCGGTCATCTCCATGGACGCGGCGCGCTTGCCCTCGTTGAGCCAGGCAAGCAGGCGCTTGGCCACCTCGAACTTGGGCATGAGCTCCTTGTCGCGCTTGGCCTCCTTCTCGAGCTTGGGCAGCTGCTTCTCGAGCGTGCCCATGTCGGCCAGGATGAGCTCGGTCATGATGGTGTCGGCATCACCGGCGGGGTCGACGAACTCGCCCGTGCGGCCCACCTCACGCATGACGTTGGGGTCCTTAAAGTAGCGCACGACCTCGCAGATGGCATCGGTCTCGCGAATGTTTGCCAAAAACTGGTTGCCCAGGCCCTCGCCCTCGTTGGCGCCCTTCACCAGGCCCGCGATGTCGACAAACTCGACCGTAGCCGGCACAATGCGGCCCGGGTTGACGATGTCGGCAAGCTTTTGCAGGCGGCTATCGGGCACATCGACGATACCCACGTTGGGGTCGATCGTGGCGAACGGGTAGTTGGCGGCAAGGCCGGTCTTTTTGGTAAGCGCGGTGAACAGCGTCGACTTGCCCACGTTGGGCAGGCCCACGATACCGATGGAAAGGGACACGACAGCTCCTTTTGGTACAGGTACTTCAAACTGCATAAGTATAGCGCCGCCGCAGCATCCGGGCGAATCCGGACACCGCGGCGGCGCAAATGAAGCAGAGATGCGTGAGGGTTCGAGACAGCAGTCCTTACTTAAGCTCGGGCCAGAAATCCTTGTTGGCCTCGATGAGCTCGTCCAGGATCTGCTTGGCAACGCTCGCCGAAGGAATGGTCTTGGAGAGCGTGAGCGCCTGCCAGAGCTTCTGGTAGCTGCCCTCGACCCAAGCCTGGACAACGAGCTTCTCGACGGAAACCTGCTGCTCCATCAGGCCCTTCTGGAACTGCGGAATCGGGCCCTGGCAGATCTTCTCAAAGCCGTTGGAACCGACGATGCAAGGCACCTCGACCATGGCCGTCGGGTCGAAGTTGGGCACAGCGCCATCGTTGGGGACGATCAGCAGGAAGCGCTCGAGCGTATTCTCGGCCAGTGCGCAGGCAAGGTCGACGATGTAGTTGGCATGTACATCCGGCTCAAAGCCGCCGTCCTTGGCAGTACCCTTGGCGATGATGTCGCGGCAAGCGCCAAAGACCTTCTTCTCGCGGCCGTCCATAACCTCATTGGCGCGAGTGTAGTTGGGGTCAGACGTCTCGACGACATAGTCCGGGTACAGGTAATACTTGAGGTAGGTATTGGGAATCGTCTCGGGATCGACAGCATAGACATCCTTGGCCTTGCCGAAGGTGTGAATCCAGCTCTCCTCGACGTGCTGCTCCTTACCGGCCTCGTGCTCAATGCCGTCCAAGTAGCCGTTCTTTGCCATGTGCTCCTTGATCTGCGGCATGAGGTCGTTACCCTCCTTGTCGTAGATCTTGCTCCACCAACCAAAGTGGTTGAGGCCGTAGTAGCTGTACTGCAGCTCGCGACGATCCTTGATGCCGCACATACGGCTCATCTTATCCATGAGGTCGATCGGCATGTCACAGATGTTGATGATGCGGCTGTTGGGACGCAGCACGCGGCAAGCCTCTGCGACGATAGCCGCGGGGTTGGAGTAGTTGAGCATCCAGGCGTTGGGGCTGTACTTCTCCATGTAGTCCAGGATCTCGATGACACCGCCGATGGAGCGCATACCGTAGGCGATGCCGCCGGCGCCGCAGGTCTCCTGACCAACGCAGCCGTACTTGAGGGGGATCTTCTCGTCGAGCTCGCGCATGGCGTACAGACCCACGCGGATGTGAGCAAGGACGAAGTCAGTGCCGGTAAAAGCGGTTTCGGGGTCGGTGGTGTAGTTGAACTCAACCTCGGGAGCGTTCTCGTGGAAGTAGATCTCGCACGCCTTGGCAACGATCTCCTGGCGCTCGGCGTTGTTGTCATAGAAGGTCACCTTGTTGACCGGGAAGCGGTCGCGCTCCTCGAGCAGCATCAGGGCAATGCCCGGGGTGAAGGTGGAGCCACCGCCGGCAATGGTCACGGCATAGTTCTTCTTGGACATGATGTCCTCCTCATTCTGGCCGCTTGCTCAATCCGTCCCCGCACGCGGCCTTGCGCGGTTTGGAATTGTTACCTAGAAGTGGAGTTTTTTATCTCTAGAATCGGCCTTGCGGTGCATACCGGCTCTGCAAGGCCGATTGTTTCGATGGACGATGGTTTACAGAAGACTCTCGAACTTCAGAAGACTCTCGAACTTCTCGCGAACCTGCGGGACGGTAAGGCCGATGATGACCTGGATTGACTGACCTTGGACCACCAAGCCATGCGTACCGATCGCCTTGAAGGAAGCCTCGGGTGCAACGACGCTCTTGTCCTTGACGTTAACGCGCAGACGGGTAGCGCAGTTAGTTACATCGATGATGTTATCCGTGCCACCGAGCAGATCGAGGATGTTCTCGGCAAGCACCAAGCGCTCATCATCTTTACTCTGGGCGACCGATTTGCCAGCAGCAGCACCGCCCTGCTTTTGCTTGTAGTCGGCCTTGGACTTGAGCTCGACCTCAACATCGTCATCCTCGCGACCGGGGGTCTTAAAGTCGAACTTGACGATCAGGAAACGGAAGACCACGACCCAAAGGGCGGTAAAGCACAGACCGACAAGGATGGAGATGGCGTACTGCAGACCGTGTGCGGCCCAAAGGGGCAGCCAGTCCCACGAGAGCATCGAGATGATGCCGCCGTCGAAGATGCCCACGACACCAAGGAGGTTTTGAGCCATGCAGCCGAGCGCTCCGAGCACGCAGTGGACGACGAACAGGCCGGGCGCGATGAACAGGAAGGTGAAGTCAAGCGGCTCGGTGATACCGCAAAGCATAGCGGTAAGGGTGACCGGGATCAGCAGAGCCTTGACGCGCTGCTTGCGCTCGGGTTTGGCGGTCATATAAAACGCAATGGCGACGCCAAGCGAGCCGAAGACCTTAGTCCAACCAGGGCAGGTATAGGCAGCCCAGGGTGCGGCATCCTTAAGAGCAATGCTCGGATCGGCAGCCAGTTGGGGCAGGATGTTGGCCCAAGCAGCAAAGATGCCGCCGTTGACCGCCGCGTTGTCGTAATAGAACGGCGTATAGATAAAGTGGTGCAGGCCTGTAGGGATCAGCACGCGCTCGAAGAAAGCAAAGACACCCACGCCAAACGTACCGGCGGAAAGGATGAATCCCTGGAAGGCGGAGATAGCAGCCTGAACATGCGGCCACACCAGGCAGGCGATAAGAGCGACCGGAACCATAACGAAGAAACCGATCATATAGATGAACACGGAGCCCGAGAACACGCCCAGCCACTCAGGAAGTTCGGTGTCGAAGTACTTGTTGTGAAGCATCGTGGCGATACCTGAAATGATAAGCGCGCCCATGATGCCCATATCAAGCGTTTTGATGCTTGCGATAGTGGCAAGACCAGTACCGCTGCCCGCCTCGACAGAGTAGTCGACCCCAAAGACAGGGCCCCACTGCCCCAAGATTGTGCTTACAAAGTAGTTGAAGGTAAGGTAGATGGCCAAAGCCTCCATGCAGCAGCGAGCGTTCTGCTTGTTCGCGAGCGAGATTGGCAACGCTACGCAAAACAGCAACGGCATCTGGTTAAAGAGCGTCCAACCACCCTGGAGCAGCACATTCCAGCAATCAAACCAAAGATGACCCGCTGTGGCCATCTCGCCAAAGATCGCCTCGGTGGTAAACAACGTACCCAGGCCGACGACGATTCCGGAAAATGCGAAAAGAATTGCAGGCGTGTACATTGCACCGCCGAAACGTTGTATCTTTTGCATCATGACGGGGAATCCCCCTCTCTTCATTCGGAGCGCTGCGGTTTTGGCTTCACTCGAGACCGCAGACGCGCCGTTTGCGTGTACCTCGTGCAATAGGACGGGTGGGCCCGCTTCCCTGACTTCTTGCGCTTCTATTTTTATCATATCACTTATCTAGACAAGTTAGCATAAATACTACGGTCGGTAAACGGTTGATTATTGGCCGTAAACGGTATATGTCCAGTATTTCGCCTGTTAAATCTGACATAGCTGATGACTGCATTATAAATTTCTTTTCTACTTGTCTAGATGTGCTTGTCTATATCTATAGACATACCTATACTTCATTACAACATTCACCGCCACGTTAAGGAGTCACCATGAAAAGCGCGGTCTTCTATGGAAAGCACGACCTCAGAGTCGAGGAATCGGCAAAGCCGGCCGTGGGCAGGCGCGACGTTCTGATCAACGTCAAAGCTTGCGGCGTCTGCGGTACCGACGTTCATATCTATGAAGGCGACAAGGGTGCAGCCGACGTTACCCCGCCCACGATCCTTGGTCATGAGTTTGCGGGCGTTGTCGAGGCCGTGGGCAGCGACGTCGCTGGCTTTAAACCGGGCGATCGCGTGTGCATCGACCCAAACCATCCCTGCGGCTGCTGCGAACCCTGCCGCGACGGAATCAACCACTACTGCGAGCATATGACCGGTTACGGCACCACCGTTAACGGCGGCTTTGCCGAGTACTGCTCCGTCGATATGCAGCAAGTCTACAAGTTGGGCGATCACACCAGCTTCGAGCAGGGCGCTATGACCGAGCCCGTCGCCTGCTGCCTGCACGGCATCGATATGTGCAACATCAAGCCCGGCAGCACAGTTGTCGTTATCGGCGGTGGCATGATCGGTCTGCTCATGATGCAGCTTGCTAAAAACGCCGGCGCCACCAAGGTTGTCTTGCTCGAGCCCGTCGAAGGCAAGCGCGAGGTTGCGCTCAAACTCGGCGCCGACCTGGCAATCGATTCCATCCACGAGGACGTCCCGGCCCGCCTGAAGCAGGAGGGCGTCGGCAACGTCGATGTCGTTATCGAGTGTGTTGGCAAGCCCGTCACCATCGAGCAGGCCATCCAGATCGCCGGCCACAAGGCTACGGTCATGATGTTCGGCCTCACCAAGCCCGATGAGACAATCACCGTCAAGCCCTTCGAGGTCTTCCAGAAGGAGCTTGTGCTTACCTCGTCCTACATCAACCCTTATACGCAGCGTCGCGCGCTCGAGCTCATCGACTCTGGCAGGCTCGACGTATCCTCGATGGTCGCAAAGGTAGCCTCCCTCGACGAACTCGGCGCCATCCTGTCAGACCCGGCCCTGCGTGCCATGGGTAAATATATAATCGACCCCAGCAAGTAAATCGATCGACACCCGCGCGAGCGGTCCTCATCCACCACTCGCGCACCCAGCTCTAGGAGACCGTCATGGCGCGAGCCATCTTCCAAACTATTTATGACAACGTGAAGCAGTCGATTGACGACGGCACATACGCCTATCAGAGCTATCTGCCTTCGGAGACTGAGCTCACGCAGCTGTTTGACTGTTCGCGCATGACGGTCCGTCGCGCCATCTCGATGCTTGCGGCAGATGGTTACGTGCTCCCCCAGCAAGGCAAAGGCATGCGCGTCATTCGCAACATCAGTGACGAGAAGAGTCGTGGTGGCGGCGGACTCGAGACCTTTAAGGAAATCGCGGTCAACCGAGGCTTTGAGCTCAAGACTGTCACCACCGTCTTTGAGCTCCTCATCTGTAGCAAGGCGCTCTCCAAGATTACCGGGTTTCCCGAAGGCTGTGAGCTCACACGCGCCAAACGCATCCGTTATGCAGACGGACAAGCCGTGTGCTCCGACGACTCCTATTACCTAAGCTCACAAGTACCGGGGCTGACACCCGAGATTGTCAACGACTCGATCTATCGTTACCTCGAAGAAGATCTTGGCATTAAGATTGCCACGGGCAAACGCGATGTAACGATCGAGCATCCCACGCCCGAGGATACGCGCGTGCTCGATCTCGACGACTTTAACGCACTCGCCGTTATACGCGGGCAGACCTACAACGCCGACGGCATCCTTATGGAATACACCGAGACCAAACAGGTCCCCGGGTTCTTTTTGCTCCATGAAACCGTGACGCGCAACGGTACCGGTCGAACCGGCCACCAAAGCAGCATGAACTAACCATTTATTAGTTGCGGTGGAATAGTTCCTAGAATGGCCAGCTTAAGGGCAAAACAGGAACTATTCCACCGCAACTTTTTTTGGCCGGCGGGGCAGTACCTGTCCCACCGGCCATCATTTACGCTCTTTTAACTAGTCCGCGAGCTTTTCCACCTGGTCGAGCATCTTGTCCAGCTTGGCCTTTGCCTCGGCCTTGACCTTCTCAGCTTCTTCGTGAGCCTTCGCCTTCTGGGCGGCCTTTTCCTCGGCTTCGGGATCGACGACGACCAGATTGGACGCGTCATGCTCAACCAACTTGAGCGCATGCTCGGGGCACACCTTGACGCAGGCACCGCAGCCCAAACAATACGTGGACTCCAACGCAAAGCGGCCGCTTCCCACCAAATCGCAGGCGAACGTGGGGCATACATTGACGCACTCGCCGCACGACGTGCACTTTTCAAAATCGCACTCCGGCGTGCTCACCTGCATATTCTGGGCAAGCTCGGGATGGTTCTGCAGTGTCGAGAGCACCAGCTGCCGCCCATGGGTGAGCGAACGGCGACGCTTGGTCGTCGTGGTGCCGCACATGGTGTTGAGCGTGCGCTCCAGCTGGGTAATCTGATGGCGATGGGCCTTGAGCTTTTGCGTCACCGAGGCCAGCGCCGCCGTCGCCGGATTGAGCTTGGTCACCGTCAGGCCCGTGGTGCGGGCGATCTTTTCCATGTACTCCTTGCGCTCGTACTCGCGGCGCTTATGGCATTTGAGGCTCTTGGAGTCGACCTCCAAGCCCATACCCGTGCCGGACCACTCCTCGGCCTTCGCAATCGCCTCGCCCAGAATGTCCTCACCGCCGGTGTTGCGGCATTTATCGCACACGCCCAACGGCAGGTACACACTCACGTTGGGATAGTCTGCCAGTACCGAGAACCAGGTCTCGGCCGTAATATCGCCCACGCAGGCAACGACGACTTCGTTCTCGCGCGGCATGCGCTTAAGGGCACGCGTGCAGGTGACGTAGGCGGTCTCGTGGCTCGTAGCCGCCGAGACAATGTCGTCGTAGACGTTTTTGGGCGCCAAGCGCGGCGAGATGATTGCCTCGGTCGGACAGGCAGCGGCGCACAGGCCGCACTTGCGACAGGAGTCGAGGATCTCGATGGCGTCTTCCTCGACCTCGATAGCGTTGACCGGGCACACGTCCATGCACGCGGTGCAGCCGCTCTTTTCGTTTTTGCAGGTCAGGCACGGAATGGTGTTACCGCGCGGACGCTCCTTGTAGTCGGCAGGATTCCACTGCGGCGCCGACGGATCGAGTGCATCGGTCACACCGCCAAGCGGGTTTTTAAGAAAGTCGAAACCCTTGCTGATCTCGATAATGTCATCAAACAGATCGTGTTCCTGCGCCATGCGCGGCCCCTCCCTGAGCAGTGCAAACAAGCAAGAGATAATGATACGCTATCGGCCCACGCCTCGGGCAAATTACACGCGGAGCATCTTTGCGGCAAATAGCCCATGGCCTATCGCCGTCTCGATTGCACAAGATCAATCAAGCGCCAAACTATGCCTCGCACATGAGCTGCACGAGTTTTTGTTTGGTCACCTTGGCCTGCTCGTTGGCCATATTGCGCTCGTTTCTAAAGACCGCATTTGCAACACCCTGCAGATCGGCATCGGAAATCTCGCTGCACGGACCGTCCATCGAAGCCGCCGTGGGGCATACGCACAACGGCAACTCGGTATAAAACGCAACGGCCTTGGCGATATCGAGCATTTTGCCGCCGCCAATACCCACTACCATGTCGCAATACTCGGCCTGGGCTTCCTTAGCCATTTCGAAAACGGCCTCTTCCGTACACGGACCGTCATAAATCTTAAAGAACGGCTCGCTTAGATCGTCGTCCAGAAATCCATCGACGATCTGTCTGCACAGCCGATCCTCGGTGCCCTGGTCAAACAAGACATAGGCAGCGCAGCCCAACCATGACAAATACTTGCCTTGACGCGACAGTTCGCCCGGCCCCTGAACATACCGGCCGGGACCGCCGTAAACCACAGGAAGCGCCATACGAGAATCCGCCCTTCATCAAACAACGATTGGTGCAAAGTAACCTG
>CABUVH010000041.1 GCA_902494935.1 uncultured Collinsella sp. | reverse complement strand
CGGCAATGATATCTATGCCGAGGGTGTCGACCCGGTCGACCTCCGTCGTCGTGTGGGCATGATCTTTCAGCAGCCCAACCCGTTTCCCAAATCCATCTACGAGAATGTCGCTTTTGGCCCTCGTCTGCAGGGCGTGACTAGCAAAAGCGACCTCGATGACATCGTGGAAGAATCGCTCAAGCGCGCCAACCTCTGGAAAGAGGTATCCAATCAGCTCAACAAGGATGGTTTGGCGCTCTCGGGCGGTCAGCAGCAGCGTCTGTGCATCGCGCGCGTGCTTGCGGTGCAACCCGATGTCCTCCTGATGGACGAGCCCTGCTCCGCCATCGACCCCACTTCCGTCTCTAAGGTCGAGGATCTGATGGCCGAGCTGGCGCCCGAGATGACGATTATCATCGTCACGCATTCAATGCAGCAGGCAGCTCGTATCAGTGACTACACCGCGTTCTTCTTGCAGGAAGTTGCCGGCGAGCCCGCTACGCTCATCGAGTATGGTCAAACCGACGCGATCTTCACCAGCCCGGTGGACTCGCGGACGGAAGACTATATCACCGGCCGCTTTGGCTGATCGGTGCGACTAGTCCCAAGCCGATCGGATCTGGTCCGGTGCGTATTCACTGTGCGGGCGGCATGACCGCACCCAACTGATTGGAGTGAACCATGCGCAAACTGTTTTCCCGTCAGCTCATCGAGGCCCGTCACGAGATGCTGAGCATCTACGAGGCCGTCGATCTGGCCCTCCACGATGCCGTGAAGGCCTATGTGACCGACGACCGCAAGCTCGCCACCAAGACCAAGAAGCGTACGCTTTCGATTGACGCACGCTGCGCCAACCTGGAGGCCGTCTGCTACAACCTGATTGCCACGCAGTCACCGGTCGCCTCCGACTTCCGCTTGCTGCAGACGATCATCTACGTCGACTTTAACCTGCAGCGCATGACCGATAAGGTTCGCCAGATTTGCCGCGCCACGCGTCATATGATCAAGGCCGACATCTCGCTGCCCAAGGAGCTTGTCGGCACGGTCGAGGCCGAGGCTGAGGCCGTCTACCAGGTGCTGGGCTCTTCGCTTTCTGCGCTCGTCACCAACGACATGTCCATCATCTGCAACTTGGCCGTCGAGGACGAGCCAGTGCACGCCGCCTACGAGAAGTTCTTCCGCACCTTTAACCGCATGGACACGGGCGATTTTATGGACGACGACAGCAACTATGACGACCTGCGCCGCGCCATCATGGTATCGTGCTATCTCGATCGCATCGCCTCGATTTCCATCGATGCCGCCTGCCGTCTGACCTTCCTGTTGACCGGACAGCGTATGACTGCCGGTGATATCGCCTGCACTGATGAGGATGAGCTCGAGAGCATGCGCGTGCCTTCGGGCGAGGGTGTTATCATGAGGCCCGCCGTCGATGCACGCTACGTTGCCAAGGTGCCCGTTAACGAGGTCAGCGAGGGTCTTCGCTACCTGCTCGATCATCTTGAGGATGAGGACGATGGCGAGGACGACGAGGAGTAAGTAACCCCGTTCGTCGAAAGATTGTAAATACCTAAGTGAGCGCGGCCTTGCACATGCGGGGCCGCGCTCTTGCGTTAGCATGGGACTACTTGTTTGGCTGTCAGCGGAGGCGATTGGCAATGGATAACTATTTGGACTTGATGCGCGCTCGCCGCGAGCAGATTCTGGAACGTTTTTATGCGGCGCTCGATCGCGCGGGCCGTCCCCACGACGCCGCGAGCCTCATTGCCGTGTCCAAGACCGTTGGTGTCGATGAGACCGTTGCCGCCATCCAGGCGGGGTATCGCCATTTTGCCGAGAACCGCCCGCAGGAGCTGGTTCGCAAGCTCACGGGTCTGGCGGAGCATCCGGAGCTGCCCGAGGTGCGCTTCGATATGATCGGCAACCTGCAGACCAATAAGATCAATGCGGTGCTGGGCTCAGCCGAGCTGATTCACTCGGTGGGTTCGCTGCATCTGGCGCAGGCGATCTCGAGCCGTGCTGTTCGCAAGATTGAGGCAGGCGAGCTCGTCGGCCCCCAGCGTGTGCTCATTGAGGTCAATGTGAGTGGTGAGGAGTCGAAGGGAGGCTTTTCACCCGATGAGATTCGCGCCGCCGCGGGTGAGCTTGCAGAACTTGAGGGAATTTGCGTACAGGGGCTTATGACTATGGCGCCCCGGGGGAATAAGGATGTGGCACGCCGCACCTTTGCGGGGCTTCGTGAGCTGAGGGATGAGCTGGAGGCGGCGCATCCCGATTTGAACCTGCCTGAGCTTTCCTGCGGCATGAGCGAAGACTTTGAGCCTGCCCTTGAGGAGGGCTCTACGCTCGTTCGCCTGGGCAGGGTAGTATTTAGCCCGGAGTTTGCAGTAAAATAAGGCTCTGAAGTGCGCACTGATTATCGGGGCGCCTGCACTAAACCGCGAGAGGACACAACCATGGGCTTCCTTGACGAGATTAAAAATAAGATGCACCTGGGCGGCCAACAGGGTTACGACCAGGGTTATGGCCAGGACGACGACTACGGCTACGATGACGGCTATGACGATAGTTATCAGGGCAACGGCTACAGCGGTGCTTCGGGCGAGGGCTTCTACACCCAAGACGAGCCGAGCAACGGCCTGCTTGGTCAGACGCGCCGCGGTGAAGCTGAGTCGGTTGCCGTGTATACGCGCTCCGGTCAGCTGGTCGGCGATGACTCCCGCCATGCCACGACGTATAACCCGCCTTCGCGCTCGCAGGACAGTGTTGCGAGCGGTTATCGTCCTGGTGCCTATGACACGCCGTCGAGCTACGCCGAGAACACCCGCACTCGTGCCGCCGCTGCACCCGCGCCTGCACCGAGCGATGCCTCGGCCTATGCGAGCAATATCATCAACGCCACGCCTCAGCTGCCGGCCTATGTTCTGCGCCCCGAGAGCTATGACGACGTGGAGACCGTGGTGCGCCGCGTTCGCACCAAGCAGCCTGTCGCACTGATTTTTGTGGGCGTACGCACCGAAGTGGCCAAGCGCGTCTTGGACTTCTCTTACGGCTTTGCCTGCGGTCTGGGTGCCACGGTCAAGGAGGTGGGCGACCGCGTGTTCATGGTGCTGCCCGCCGGCTGCGAGGTCAAAGATTCCGATCTCAAGAAGCTTCGTGCCGACGGCTACCTTAAGTAAAGACAAGACGAGGAGATTCCCATCAACATCTACACTGTCGTCCAGCTGGTCAACACGCTGTTCAACTTCTATTCCACGCTCATTGTCGTCTACTGCTTTATGACGTGGATTCCCATGAAGCAGGGTGGTTTGCTTCAGGATATTGCCGCGGTGCTTGATAGCGTGTGCGGTCCGTGGCTCAACCTGTTCCGTCGTTTCATCCCGCCGATGGGCGGTATCGATTTTTCGCCGGTCGTTGCGATTATTGCGTTGCAGTTGGTGCAGAGGCTGGTTCTGCAGCTTCTTATAGGTATACTCGTGTAGAACTGACTTAGTAACTTACGTCGGGCGTGTAGCGCCGAGGCGATGAAAAAGGAGACTTGTTATGGCTATTACCCCTGCAGACATCCAGGCTCAGACTTTCTCTGAGGCCAAGCGTGGCTACGATCCTGCTGAGGTCGACGTCTTCTTGGAGACGCTGTCCTCCGAGGTCGACGCTATGCTCGCTAAGATCGTCGACCTTAAGGGTCGTCTGACTGCTACCGAGCAGCAGCTTGCCGATGCGCAGGCTCAGCTTGCCCAGGCTCAGGATGCCACCGCCCAGGCCGTTCCTGCCGCCCCCGTGGCTGCTCCCGCCCCTGACTTCTCCGCTCAGGAGCGCCAGATTTCCGCTGCCCTGATCGCTGCCCAGCAGACCGCTGAGACCATCGTTAACGATGCCAACGAGAACGCTGAGCGTATCCGCAACGAGGCTGACGCCAAGGCTCGCGAGGTTATCCGCCAGGCTCTGACTGAGAAGCAGGCCGAGCTCGAGGAGATCGATCGTCTCAAGGCTTCCCGTGAGGAGTTCAAAGCCGAGTACCTCAAGCTCATCCAGCACTTCATGGACGATGCGCAGAATTCCTTCCCGGCCGACCTCATGGCCTCCACGCCGGTCGGTTCTGCCGCTTCTCCTGCAGTGACTGTTCCCGCCGAGCCGCTGCCCGTCGCTGACCCGGTTGTCCCCGTGGCCGATCCCTTTGCCCCGATCGACAACTTCGCTGCCGACGACCTGGACTAACATTCGGCCTACAATTTAGTGCCTCGAAAGGACCCGCAGCTTGCGGGTCCTTTTTTATGACTGTGCCGGGGTGCGTAACATAAAAACCGAGCCCTGCACATAGTGGCGCAGAACTCGGCGAACGGGTGAGCGGTCAAGGGTAGGTTTTAAGGCATGTCCCAAAAATCTACTTGAGGAGGAAGTCGGAGAGGGGAATGGTGCGGGCCTCGCGATGCTCGGGATCGGCGATGTGGTCGGCGGGATAGCCACAGACGAGCATGTGATAGGGATAGACGCCCTTGGACAGATTGAACTGCTCTTGTGCCACCTCAGGCTTAAAATGGCACACCCAGCACGTTCCCAGGCCCTGCTCGGTGGCCTCCATCATCATCTGATCACACACGATGGACGTATCGATTTCGCTGGAATTCATCTGGTCATAGGGGCGCACCCAAGCGTCATCGGTAACGCTGCAAATAAGGAAGACAAGCGGAGCCCCAAAGATAGACCCATCACGAGCAAACCGAGGCTGACAAGCAGCAGCCTTCTCCAGAAGCTCAGGCGTATCCAACACCATCACACGGGTTGGATGGTTATTACAAGCAGAAGGAGCAATACGCCCAGCCTCAACAATGGCATCCACCACAGCCTGCTCAACAGCCCGATCTTCAAACTCACGACAAGAATACCGACCCCGAGCCAGATCCAAATAAGACATACAAGCCCTCCAACAATTAAAAATCAAACAAACCCAAAGTAACCCAAACGGTACCCAAAGCAGCAATCAGCCAAACGCTCATCGAATACCAAAGTAAAACCCCGAGCAATCAAGGGCCATCACAGCAAAGGCCCCACCACGCTCAATCCCTCAGCCAAAGTTTCCAATGGTGGTACGTAAGGGAGCGGGCCCGACCGCTAATAACCTTTTGAACGACTCTGCTTGCAGCCGGAGTGAAAAAGGTTATTAGCGGTCGGGCCCGCGACCGCCGGGACACGTACCCCCAATTAACTGTTCTTCATGACAATCGAATCCACGACATCAGCCACATTCTCGCAGCAGTCGGCGCAGTACTCCAGGAAAGCGTAGACGTCACGCCAGGCGATGACCTCGAGCGGGTCCTTGCCATTGACGTGCAGGTTGCGCATAGCGTTGATGTAGAGCTCATCGGCCTCGGACTCAATGGTGTTGATCTGGATGACCAGCTCGCGCAGGGTCTTGGACTTGCGGTAATTAGGCAGCTCGACCATAAGATCCTTCATGGCGCGGCAGGCGTCGGTCACCTTGTGGGCGATGACAATGGCATCGGGGTGGATGCTCTGGATGTTGGTGAAGTAGACGCGCTGCACGACGCCCTCGATACGGTCAAGCACAGTGTCGAGCGAGCAACTCATCAGGTCCAGATCCTCGCGCTCAAGCGGGGTGATAAAGGCAGTGAGCAGGGCATCCTCGAGCTCATGGTGCTTCTTGTCGGCCGCATGCTCAATCGCATGCATCTCCTCGAGCATGTCGTGGATATGCGCGGGATCAAAGTTCTCAAAAATCTTGATGAGCAACTCTGCGGCCTGGACAGCAAGGTCGGCGCAGGCGACGTAGTTGTCAAAGTAGAACGAATCGGGTTTCTTTGCCATGAGTGGGTCCTTTCGAGGCGAAGACGGGTGGGCGAGGTATTGCGGTCCGGATGGACGTTCGGTTTGACTAGATGAACAGCATGAACAGCTTGGCCATGACAAAGCTGATAAGTCCGCAGGCGGGGAAGGTGAAGAACCAGGTGAACATCATGTCCTTGACGACACCGAAGTTGATCGCCGAGAGGCGCTTGACGGCACCGACACCCATAATGGCGCAGGTCTTGATGTGCGTGGAGGACACGGGGATGCCGGTGAGCGTGGCAAGCAGCAGGTTTGCGGCGCCCGCCAGGTCGGCGGAGAAGCCCTGGTACTTTTCGAGCTTGACCATGCTCTGGCCGACAGACTTGATGATGCGCTCACCGCCCACGCTGGTGCCGATGCCCATGGTGGCCGAGCACAGCAGCATGATCCAGATGGGGATGCCGGCGTCGCCGACGCTCGTCTGTCCGCTGGCAAAGGCGACACCTAAAAAGAGCACGCCGATAAACTTTTGTCCATCTTGCGCGCCGTGCATAAAGCTCATGGCCGCGGCACTTGCGATCTGAGCATATTTAAAGAAGACATTGGCACGTCGCCTGTTGGCGGCGGCGAAAAGAATCGAGACGAGCTTGCACAGGACCCAGCCCATGATAAAGCCCAGGCCGATGGAGAGCGCCAGGCCGTAGATGACCTTCATCCACTCGTGGACGTTGACGCTGCTCGCGCCGCCGAGGGCGATAGCGGCACCGGTCAGGCCGGCGATAAGGCTGTGGCTTTGCGAGGTGGGGATGCCAAAACGCGACGCTGTGGCGCCGTAGACGACGATGGAGAACAGCGCCGCGCAGAGGCACGCGAGCGCCATGGTGCTGTTTCCGCCAAAGTCGACGATATGTGAGATGGTGTTGGCGACGCTCGCGTTAAAGTGCGTCATGATGAGCACGCCGAGGAAGTTGAATGCGGCGCTCATGAGAATGGCGGCGCGGGCGGGCATGCAGCGCGTGGTGACACAGGTCGCGATGGCGTTGGGCGCGTCGGTCCATCCATTGACGAAGATGGCGCCCAACGCGAGGATCACGGTGACGGCAAGGACTGGGTTCGACACAATTTGGCCGAGGAAGGCTGAGAACGTTACGTCCATATATGGGCTTTCTCGAAGTTTGCAGGCACGTTACAAAAACATGATAAATCGTATCACCTCCTGCGGGTCTCTTTACCGAGTTCTGATGGGAGAAGTGAACTTTTTGGCACTAAAATTGAATATTAGCCCTGTTGACCGCGGGTGTTCTTTTTGCTAACACGCCATGCGGACACGTGCGATTACTACGACACTCCAAAACCACAGTCTGTTCGCTTTACAACATGCAAACATGCGTTCGATAATAGGAGGCATGGAATATCGACAGACAGACGGCAAAACTCGGCGCGTGCACAAGCAGTATGTGGACGTCGTGGCCCGCATCCTCGCGGGCGGACAGGTCGTGCCGGTCACCGTCTGCTGGGTCGACGGCCGTTGTTTTACGATCGACGAAATTATCTCGACCACCGGGTTTGGCCTGATGGTCTACGGCATCCGTACGGCAACATATAAGGTGCGTTTTGGCGGGCACGCGACCGAGTTGTATCTGGAGGACCAGACGCGCGAGCGGGCAGACGGCTCGCAGGCACACGTGATGCGTTGGTGGGTCTGGGCCTTTGATCGTACGCTTGAGGGCGAGCGCCGTAGGTAAGGACGTGCGGCATTCGGGTACAATGGCAGGAATCTTGTCACCTACGGCGCTGTCGTGCGCTTTTTGAAAGGACGAAGTATGAACGATATCCAGGGCTATCAGAACGGCCCCATCGAGACCGGTGCAAGCCGTGCCAAGGAGATGTCGCCGCGCGCGTACAACCTTGTCATGTCTGCCCTGATCTTTTTGGGCTTTTGCGCCATGGGCGTCGGTGCTTACTTTACGAGCACCATGTCGTTTGCGCGCATGATGATGAGCGGCGCCGCCTTGCCGCTGGTCTTTGGCTCGTTTGTTTTGACCATCGTCGGCATGGTCATGATGTCGGCCGCCGCCAGCAAGCAGTCCGTGGGCCTGTCCCTTGTGGGCTACGTAATCTTTGCGAGCACCTTTGGCCTGACCGCGTCGTTTGGCCTTGCCAACTACGACCTGCCCACCATCAACACTGCCTTTATCGCCACGGCCGCCATCACCTTTGTCTTTGGCGCCTTGGGCGTGACGTTCCCCAAGTTTTTCCAGCGCGTATATGGCATCGGTTTTGGCATTCTGCTCGCTACTATTCTGGTTGAGATCGTGCTGATGTTCATGGGCGTCTCGCAGACCATCACCGATCTGATCGTGATCGTGGTGTTCGCCGGCTTTATTGGCTACGACACTTATGTTGCCACGACGGTGCCGCCTACGCTGCCCAACGCCGTGCTTATGGCATCCAACCTGTTCGTGGACATCATCAACGTGTTCCTGCGCATTCTGAACATCCTTGGCCGTCGCGACTAGTGGCGAATTGCGGCGGTGCTTGCCGTGCGTGTAAATCGATGCGAAAGGCGGTCCTTCGGGGCCGTCTTTTTTGTACGCGGCGGGGTATCATGGATGGGAAAAGCCGATAGCGGCAGCGACAGGAAAGGTGGCCACGTATGGCAGACGTCGACAACAGGAACCGTAACCGCAGGTCCAACCGAGCGGGTCAGCCCAATCCCAAGCGCGAGGCCCGTGCCAAGGCCGCCGAGCGTCACGCGGCAACTGTGTCCGAAGCGTGCGCCAAGGATATCGAGCGTTCGCTTGCCGGTGTTCGCGAGTTTGACGGTATGCCTGCCGGCTTTGTCGCGGCGATGAAGGCCAAGGCCCAAGCGGTCGACGCTGTCGAGGAACAGGTTGCCGAGGAGTCTGAGGCCGCCGAGGCCGAGACCGCTGAGGTTGCGTCCGCCGAGACCGAGGTTACGGCCGAGCCTGCGCCCGCAGAGGAGGCCACGGAGACCGAGTCCGCGCCTGCCGCCGAGGAGCCCGCTCCGGTCCTGCCTGAGGTCACCGTGCTCGATGCCTCCGCCACGCAGGCCATCCTGGACAACGGTCGTGGCTATGCGCAGTTCTGCGACATGGCCGTGCTCGCCTTTGCCTCGTTCACCAACCCGGGCGGTGGCTATATTCAGGGTTATCTGGGCCAGGAGGCCACACTGTGCGCCGATTCGTATCTGTACAACGTTCTCGATAAGCAGCGCAAATGGTACGGCGAGAACCGTCGCCGCAACATCAACTGCGAGCTTTACCGCAACCGTGCGCTGGTGGTGCCTGCGGTGCGCTTCGACCGCAACCACGTGCATGCGTATGCCGACGTGATCGTGGCCGCCGCGCCCAACGCCAAGCGCGCTCGCCAGGAGTATCGCGTGGGTGACGATGCCCTGCTGGACGCCCTGCGCGATCGCATCCGCTTTGTGCTTGCCATCTGCGACGAGCTGGGTCGCGAGAAGCTCGTGCTGGGCGCTTGGGGCTGCGACAACAACGGCTTTGACGCCGAGGCCGTGGCCGAGCTCTTCCGCAAGGAGCTCGCATCGGGCGACTTTAAGGTCAAGCAGGTCTTTTTTGCCGTGCCCTCTACGCGCTGGGACGAAGATTTCGCCAAGTTCGAGCACGTGCTGGCAAACTTCCCCGAGCGCAACGAGGAGTCCTATGCCCAGGTTGCCGCTCGCGCTGCGGCTGCCCGCGCCGCCGAGCAGGCCCAGGCCGCCGCCGAGGACGATGAAGACGATGACGATTGGCGCAAGTACCTGTAATCGGTATGTGCTGACAGATAGGTCGATCCGGCGGGAGAGACTGCTCCCGCCGACTTTTTCTTTTTACTAGAGGAAGGGCTTACGATGAAAAACGTTCTGTGCTTTGGCGACAGCAATACCTACGGCTATGATCCGGCGGGCATGCGCGACGGCACCGCGGTACGCTATGCGCACGATGTGCGCTGGTGCGGCGTGGCCCAGCGCGACCTGGGCGAGGGCTGGCACGTGATTGAGGAAGGCCTCAACGGCCGCACGACGGTACGCGACGACATGTGCCATCTGGACACTAATCTCAACGGCATCCGCGCGTTGCCGATGCTGCTCGAGACTCATAAGCCGTTGGATGCGATCGTGATTATGCTGGGCACCAACGACTGCAAGACGGTCTTTAGCGTGGGGGCTGCCGATATCGCTCGTGGCGCCATGGCGCTGATTCGCACCGTCCGCGCGTTTCCCTGGACCGAAGCCGCGCCCTGCCCGCGTATTCTGCTGATGGCGCCTATCAAGATCAAGCCGCAAATCGCCGATGTATATATGACCGATTTTGACGAGCGTTCCGTAGAAGCCTCGGAACATTTTGGTGAGTACTACGCGCATGTGGCTGAGCAGTTTGGCTGCGACTTTTTGAATGCAGCGGAGTTTGCCGAGCCGGGCGATATCGACTATCTACATATGATGCCCGAAAGCCATGAGAGCCTGGGTCACGCCGTGGCGGCCAAGCTCCAAGAGATGCTCGGAGAGTAGCGCGACCCCAAGCCACCGCAAAGGGGACGGGCGCCTTTGCGGTGGCTTTGGACTGCGAATCTTAATACTGCCACATGTGGTTGACGGGGCCGGAGCCTTTGCCCATGTCAAAGCCGGCGGCCAGAGCGCCGGTTAGGTAGGCCTTGCCGGCGTTGACGGCGTCGGCAAGATCCATGCCCTGAGCCAGCGCGCAGGCGATGGCGGACGAGAGCGTGCATCCGGTGCCGTGCGTGTTGTCGGTCTCGATGCGCTTGTGGCGGAACCACGTGGTGAGTGGATCTCCCAGATGGTTGCCCTCGTCATCGAGTGGCGCGGGTTCGGCCAGTACATCGTTGGCCTCGTTGACAAGATGCCCACCCTTAACGAGGGATGCGCAACCAAAGCGGCGGGTGAGGAGCATGGCAGCATTTTGCTGCGTGCGCTCGGAGTCGACCTCATAGTCGAGCAGTGCCATGGCCTCGGGAATATTGGGCGTGATAACCGTCGCTAGCGGGAACAGGCGGCGGGTGAGCGCCTCGGCGGCATCTTCGGCAATCAGCCGCGCGCCCGAGGTGGCGACCATGACGGGGTCGACGACCACGTTCGTTGCGTTCCAGGCGCTCAAGCGGTCGGCGATGACTTCGATAATCTCGACAGAAGAAACCATGCCGATCTTGACGGCGCTGGGGCGGATATCGTCAAAAACGGCGTCAATTTGCGCGGCTACGATATCTGGCGAGATATCCTGCACGGCGGTAACGCCCAGGGTGTTTTGCGCTGTGATGGCGGTGATGGCCGTCTCGGCATACAGGCGGTGCGCCGTGATGGTCTTGATGTCGGCCTGAATGCCGGCGCCACCGCTGGAATCGGATCCCGCGATGGACAGGACGGCAGGTACCTTACTACGATCCATGTTCGCTCCCTTGTTCGGTCGGAATCAAATGGGTCTTTAAGCCAGCATTATAAAGATGCCCGGGCCGACTCTATGCCGAACCCGGGCGGGCGATGCAATCTCTACGCAAGTGTAAGTAAATGTTCACAAGTCAACAATTGACAGGCACCAGCTCGCCGCCAGAAGCGGCCGCGGCGACAGGGTTAGTCCTCCATGCCGAGGTCGATCGTGGTGCCCTCGAAGATCTTGTTGACGGTGCGGACGGCGCACATCTTGCCACACATGGTGCAAGTGCCCTCGGTGGCGGCGGGGGACTCCTCGTAGCGCTTCTTGCCCGTAACCGGGTCGAGCGCGCACTTCCACATGGCGTCCCAGTCGAGCTTGCGGCGTGCCTGGCCCATCTTGTCGTCCATGTCGCGGGCGTGGGGCACCTTTTTGGCGATGTCGGCGGCGTGTGCGGCAATCTTGGTGGCCATGAGGCCGTCGAGCACGTCCTGGGCGTTGGGCAGGCACAAGTGCTCGGCCGGCGTCACGTAGCACAGGAAGTCGGCGCCGGAGCTGGCGGAGATAGCGCCGCCGATGGCAGCGGTGATGTGGTCGTAACCAACGCCGATATCGGTCACCAGCGGCCCGAGCACATAGAACGGGGCGTTGTGGCACAGGCGCTTCTGCAGTTTCATGTTGGCGGCGATCTCGTCGAGCGCCATGTGGCCCGGACCCTCGACCATAACCTGGACGCCGGCGGCCCATGCGCGCTTGCACAGCTTGCCCAGCTCGATCATCTCGGCGGTCTCGGTGGCGTCGTTGGAGTCGTAGAGGCAGCCCGGGCGACAGGAGTCGCCGAGCGAAATCGTCACGTCGTACTCGTGGCAGATTTCGAGCAGCTCGTCGTAGAACTCATAGAACGGGTTCTCGTTACCGGTGACCTCCATCCAGCCAAACAGCAGCGAGCCGCCGCGGCTCACGATGTTCATGAGGCGGCCGGTCTCCTTAAAGGTCTTTGTGACCGACTTGTTGATGCCGCAGTGGATGGTCATAAAGTCCACGCCGTCCTCGGCGTGCGCGCGCACGACCTCGAACAGGTCGTCCTTGGTAAGCTTGACCAGCGGCTTTTCCATGTAGCCGATGGCGTCGTACATGGGGACGGTACCTACCATGAGCGGCGTCTCGTCGATGAGCTGCTGGCGGAACTGGCGCGTCTTGCCCGAGTTGGAGAGGTCCATGATGGCGTCGGCGCCAAAGTCCTCGGCGATCTTGACCTTCTTCCATTCCTCGGCGGCATCGGCCTTGTCGCCCGAGATGCCCAAGTTCACGTTGACCTTGGTGGACAGGCCCTCACCGACGCCAAAGGCGCGCATGCCTTTTTTGATGTGCACGATGTTGGCAGGAATGGCGATGCGGCCGTCGGCCACGCGCTCGCGGATGTACTCGGGGTCGCGATGCTCGCGCTCGGCGACCTCCTTCATCTGCGGTGTGATCTGCCCGGCGCGGGCGAAGTCGATTTGCGTGACGAGCTTGGGCTCGGTCTGTGTGCTCATTGGCACGGCTCCCTTCGTTGGCATTACCCATATCAGGTTTGCGGGTCAGGGCGGGCGCGCCCAATCTCAGCCTGCCGTCTTGTCCTGCAAGCCCCCCGTTTATGTAATGGGCTCAAGTATAGCTCGAATGGGTACGATTGGCCTAACGAGCGTGCCTGTGAGGAGGCGAACATGGAAGACAAGCATCTATATCGAGAGACGCAATGGGATGTATCGGCCGAGGAAAGCCGTGCGCACCATGGCCTTGTCGCGATCGGTTTTGCGGTGCTTGCCGTGCTGGTGATTGCCTTTTGTATCTGGACGTTTGGTGGTCGCGGCGGCGCTGCATGGGAGTTCGAGGCTGATGATAGCCTACCGATTATGACGGT
>CABUVH010000040.1 GCA_902494935.1 uncultured Collinsella sp. | reverse complement strand
CGGCTGGGACCTGGCAACGCTCACCTATACCGTCGAGCTTGCACGTACCACCAAGACTTTCCCCCTCGCGCAGGACCTCGTCACGCTATGGCCTCTCTACCTTGTCGTTGTGGGTTGGCAGGTCATCAGCGTGCTCAACATGCTCGGCGGCGCGAGGCGCGTGCGCCGCACCATGGCGCCGCTCAACGACCTGGCCTTGCGCGTGGACGAGCTCGGCCGTATGCAGCTCTCCGGCGGCAAGATGGAAACGCTGGAGCAGGCCATCGAGCGCGCAAGCGTCGACTCGCCGAGCGTCACCACCGGCGACGCCGACCTGGCAAGCATCGAGGTCGCGCTCAACCGCCTGCTGCGCCAGATGCAAGAGGCCAAGCTGCAGCAGATGCGCTTTGTCAACGATGCAAGCCACGAGCTGCGCACGCCCATTGCGGTGATTCAGGGCTACGTAAACATGCTCGACCGCTGGGGCAAAGACGACCCGGACGTGCTGGCGGAATCCATCGCGTCCCTCAAGGCCGAAAGCGAGCACATGCAGGAGCTCGTGGAGCAGCTGCTGTTTTTGGCACGCGGCGATGCCGGCCGCACCGTGCTGCGGCGCGCGAATACTAACCTGGCTGCACTGGTCGGCGAGGTATGCGAGGAATCGCAGATGATCGATACCGAGCACACGTATCGACTGGCCTTTGACGCTGCGCTTGTCAGCGACCCGCGCTGCGACGCGCCCGTCGACGTGGCGCTCGTGAAGCAGGCCCTGCGCGTAATCGTGCAGAATGCCGCCAAGTATTCGGACGCGGGCACGCCCATCACGTTTGGCGTGGCGCCGGATGCGGGCGCGGGCACGATCGACATAAACGTTGAGGACGAGGGCATCGGCATGAACCAGGAATCCGCAGCCCACGCGTTCGAGCGGTTCTACCGCGCCGACAACGCGCGCGATGCCGGCGCGCAGGGCTCGGGTCTGGGGCTTGCCATTGCCAAGTGGATCGTCGATAGCCATGGCGGTGTCATTGGCGTGACCTCGGTCGAGGGTGTCGGCAGCCGCTTTACGATTCGCCTGCCACGGTAGGGGCACCCGCGCGGCGGCAAGCCCTCGGCATAAAAAAGGGATAGGGCCACGAGGCCCCATCCCTTTATGCTAGCTATAGCAGCTTGTGCGCTACTCGCGGCACAGGTGCACGGCGAAGCCGGCAAACTCGCGCTTAAAGTACACGAGCTTGGTGCCGCCGTCGGGCAGCAGCACGCGCGACTCCTCGTTAACCTCGAGCCCGCGCTCGGCAAACCACTTCTCGGCCGCATCGATGTCGTTGACGGCAAAGCCAATGTGGCCCTTGGCGCCACGACCGTTCTGCTTCATGATCTCGACCAGCGAATCGTTAAAGTACGAAACGAGGGTCTCGATGACGGGCAGACCCATCATCGTCGAGAACAGCTCCGCGATCTCCAGGGCGTCTGCCGGGTCGGCAGCGTTAATGCCCACATGGGCAACGCGCATGCCAAAGAGCTCGACCGGGTTGGCGTTCTGCTCACTCATACAGTCAGCGCCTACTGAGCCATGACGTCGAGGACGGCCTTCTCGGCAGCAACGCGGTTCATGCCGGTCATGAAGGGCACGCCGCTCACGTACGGGCAGGTGAGGCCCTCGGGGGCAACGGTGGTGGCGATCAGCAGGTCAGCGCCCTCGTCGCAGTAATCCTTGGCCTCGGAGATGGCGCACTGCACAATCTCATACTTGCCGGCATAACCGTTGGCGTCGAGCATGGTGGCGACCTTCTGGGCAACGAGCGTGGAAGTAGCAGCGCCAGCACCGCAAGCCAAAACGATCTTCTTCATAGGTAATGTCTCCCTTCATGGTTTACTTTAGGTAAGTGTACCGCAGCGAGCGATGGCACTCGGCCTCGATGAGCTTTTATGCCAGTTTGCTTGCGCGCTGCGTATAATACATCTAGTACGTGTTGTCATACCGCTCGCTTTATGAGCGACTAAGGACCCTAATATGCCCGATTCCCGCACACTCTGGACCGCCGTCGTTATCATCTGCATCGCCGTGTCGGTGTTCTTTAGCGTCAAAAAACGCACCACGTTTAAACGCTTGCAGCAGCTCATGGCCGCCAAGCAGTGGGACGAGTTCGATCGTTTGCTCGACGGCAAACTCACCAGCATGCTGTACCCGCGCTACAACCGCGACTACCTGCGCCTGAACTCCTATCTGCTGCGCGAGGACCACGAGCACGCCAGCGAGATGTTCGACCTGCTGCTGGGGCTCAACCTCCCCAAGATGCAGCGCGTCGATCTGGTCATTAAGGCCTTTAACTACTACGTTGGCCAGGAGGACCGCAAAAAGGCCAAGGAGTTGCTGCACGAGATCAAAGGCTTTGAGGGCGGTCAGGCCGAGGCAGTCGCACACGAATGCCAGCTGATGTACGACACGATGATCCTCAAGCGCCACAACGACATTCCCGAGCTGGAGCGCATGCTCGAGGATGTTGGCGACGACCCGGTCAAGCGCTGCCGCCTGGAATACCTGCTGGCCCTGCAGTACCAAAACAAGGGCGACGAGGCCAAGTTCCAGGAGTTCCTGGAGAAGTCGGGCCAACACTCGATGGCCGTCAACGCGTAACGGACGGCTTGTGCTAGACTTCTAGTCTCACGGGGGCGTGGCGGAATTGGCATACGCAGGAGACTTAAAATCTCTCGCCGCAAGGATTGTGGGTTCGAGTCCCACCGCCCCTACCATGTGATTGCTTGCGAGCCCGTGTTCCCCAGGGATGTGGGCTCGCTTCTTTTAGATGCCGGTGGGACTCGAACCCGCGAGGGGGCGAGCGTTAAGCGGACGCGCAGCGTCCGTAGCGAGCCGGCGAGGGCGCCGACAGGCGGCCGAAGCCGGTGCGTATTTGCGCAGCAAATACGCAGACGTCCCACCGCCCCTACCACGTATTGTTTACGAGCTCGTGTCCCCCGGGGATGCGGGCTCGTTTCTTTTACACGCCGGCAGGGCTCTAAGTTGCGGTGGAATAGATCCTGTTTATACCGTTTACCAGCTTATTTAGGAACTATTTCACCGCAACTCAGAGGAAGACGGTTAAAGAGCACTCAGGCTCGGGGTCCAGGCGATGGTGGGAGTCGCGCCGTCGAGAACCTCGTTGATGGTGGCGGCCATGCCAGCAAGTAGGCTGTTCTCGCTTACGGTGAGCGTCTTGTAGCCGCCGGCACGCATGAGTTCGCGGATCACCACGGCGCCAGCCAAGATCACGCCCGCGCGTTTGGGCTGTACACCCGGCAGCGCGGCGATGCCTTCCGCGTCCAACACAGACATGCGCTCGATAGCGGCCGAGACCTGCTCCAGCGACAGCTCGCGTAGGTGAACAAAGCTCGAATCGTACGGTTCCAGCTCGTGGACCAGAGCCACCAGCGTAGTCACCGTGCCACCCACCGCGACCAGACGCTCGGCGCGCTCAAAGTCGCTGGGCAGGCCTTCAAAATAGGCGGCGAACTGCTCGCCTGCCCACGCGGCAGCGGCAGCAAGCTCGCCGCGTGCGGGTGGCAGCGTCGAGAAAAACCGCTCCGTCACGCGGCGGCAGCCAATGTCCAGCGAGCGCGTCCCTTCTAGCGCAAAGACGCCACGCTCCGGCGCATAGACGCCCGTCGCGAGCTCCGTGGATCCGCCGCCCGAATCGGCAACAATGATGCGCTCGCCGGCAAAGTCGTGCGCCACGCCAAAAAACGTCAGGCGTGCCTCGACCTCGCCCGGAATCACCTGTGGCTCAAGCCCCAGATCGCGCAGGCCGTCCAGCAGCAGTGCTGCGTTGGACGCATCACGCGCGGCGCTCGTGCAGGTGGTGCAGATGCACGCGGCCCCAAAGGCACGAGCCTCGTCCACAAACATGCGGCACGCAGCGAGCACGCGCTCAACGGCCGCCTCGCAAAAGCGGCCCGTCGCGTCCACGCCCTCACCCAGATCGGTAATCTCGGTATGCTTGGACGATTCCACGATCGCCCCGCCCTCGACCTGCGCTAATACCAGTCGCGACGACACCGTTCCCAGATCGATCGCCGCCACCTTATATCGTTTGCAATCTGCCATTGCCGGCTCCCCTCCGGGCGCTATTTGCCGTTGGACACGACCGTCTGGCCCTCGACGCCGTTAAACCCAAACAGCATGTCGAGCGCCTGAATGTACCACGGCACGTCCTTGCCGACTTCTTCGATTTCCTTGGCAACTTCGCTGGCCTTCTTGGCGTTCGACGACTTCTGGCTCGACGAGGCATCAGAATCGTCGTCCAGGCCCTGCACTTCAATCTTCTTCTCACCGGGCATCACCAGACCCAGGTCCTCGGACGCCGCGTCCTTGATACCCTCCTCCGAGAGCAACTTGTCGACGCTTTTTTGCAGCTCATCATTGTATTGCTGGCGAATCTCGACCTGCTTGGCTAAGATATCGCTCGAGCGTTTGGCAACGTAAAGGTCGCGCACGGGAAAGTACAGGCTCACGAGCATCAGGGCGACGACAATACCGATAAACAGCCCTCGCTGGGGACCGTGGGTAAAGTCGTAAATTGCCTTGACCACCGCGTTGTCGTTGGCGTAATGCATGAAGTCCGAGCCCGAAAGACGGTTCGAGGGACGGCGCGGCTTTTCATGCGTTTGAGCTGAGGAACGCTGAGCATGCTCCGAATGCGCCGGGCTCACCGAACGTGGCGGACGGTCCGTCGGCGTGTTCATTTGAGCACGGGAGTGTGAGGCGCTTGTCGGTCGCTGCATGGAGCGGTCGGCACCGGCGTAATCGGACCCGCCGAGCTGCACCGTGCGCGCACGGCGAGGTGACGGCTCACGCGAACCGGCGGAATAGTACCTGTTGTCGTAAATCTGATCCATGTGCGCCTTGTGCGGTTGAGGTTTGTTTGCGCTAAGTCTTTTAGTTATAGCACGAGTGCGCGCACCGCCTTCGGCGGCCCTTGCTCGACATAAAAAAGGCGCTGAGCCATATGGCCCAGCGCCCAATGGTGCTCAACAGTGCCCGGCGGGAACGAGGCGAATCCGAGTCAGCTCCGTCCCCGCACACGCCGCCTGCCTAGCGAATGTTGTAGAACGCGGCCTTTCCGGCGTAGCGTGCGCTGCCCTCGAGCTCGTCCTCGATGCGGATGAGCTGGTTGTACTTGGCGATGCGATCGCTACGGCACGGGGCGCCCGACTTGATCTGGCCGGCATTGACGCCCACGACCAGGTCGGCGATCGTGGAATCCTCGGTCTCGCCGGAGCGGTGACTCACGATGCAGGCGTAGCCGGCCTCCTTGGCGGTCTCGATGGCCTCGAGCGACTCGGTGAGCGTGCCGATCTGGTTGACCTTGACCAGGATCGCGTTGGCGGCGCCCAGCTCGATGCCCTTCTTGAGGCGCTCGGTGTTGGTGACAAACAGGTCGTCGCCCACCAGCTGCACCTTGTTGCCAATGCGACGGGTGAGCTCAACCCAGCCGTCCCAATCCTCCTCGGCCATGCCGTCCTCGATGGAGATGATGGGATAGGTGTCAACGAGCTTCTCCCAGTAATCGACCATCTGGGCGCTCGTGTACTCAACGCCCTCGCCCTTGAGCTCGTACATACCGGTCTCGGCGTTGTAGAACTCGGTGGACGCCGGATCCATTGCGTACATGAAGTCGACACCGGGCTTAAAGCCGGCCTTCTCGACGGCCTTGGTGATGTACTCGAATGGTTCGGCGTTGGTCTTGAGGTTGGGCGCGAAACCGCCCTCGTCGCCCACGCCGCCGCCCAGGCCGGCCTCGTGCAGCACGCCCTTGAGGGTATGGTAGACCTCGGCGCACCAGCGCAGGCCCTCGGCAAAGCTCGGGGCGCCCACCGGCATGATCATGAACTCCTGGAAGTCGACGTTGTTGTCGGCATGCGCGCCACCGTTGAGGATGTTCATCATGGGCGTGGGCAGCAGGTGAGCGTTGACGCCGCCCAGGTACTGGTACAGCGACAGGCCCGCCGACTCGGCTGCGGCGCGGGCAACGGCCAGCGACACGCCCAGAATGGCGTTGGCGCCGAGCTTGGTCTTGTTGGGCGTACCGTCCGCGGCGATTAGCGCGGCATCGACGGCGCGCTGATCGAAGGCGTCGAGGCCCACGACGGCATCGGCACACTCGTTGTTGACGTGCTCGACGGCCTGCGAGACACCCTTGCCCAGATAGCGGCCCTTGTCGCCGTCGCGCAGCTCACATGCCTCAAAGGCGCCGGTCGAAGCGCCCGAAGGCACCATCGCGCGGCCGAAGCTGCCGTCCTCGAGCACGACCTCGACCTCGACGGTGGGGTTGCCGCGACTGTCGAGCACCTCGCGACCGTAGACATCCAAAATATCGCTCATGTTGTCTCCCTCTCACTTGGAAACGTAGTGGATGAAAGCGACCGGCTGACCGTGCACCGTCGGTGCGCCTCCGTAAGTTAGCCATGTCGCACTTTTTGCATTATGCCCTAAGTTAGCCGAGGGATACACTTGATTTTCGAAAAATTTAGCGGGAACGATGAGGCATGTCAGCCCGTCGTTCCCGCAGTCTTACTCCTCCGCCTTTGCGGCATCCCACAGGTCGTTGAGGCCGTGGGTCGAAAGCTCGGCAAGATCTACGTGGGCATCGGCCGCCATCTGCTCCATCGCGGCCCAGCGGCGGCGGAACTTTGCCGTGCTGGCACGAAGGGCGCTCTCGGCGTCAATGCCCTCCTTGCGCGCGACGTTGACCAAGGCAAAGAGCAGGTCGCCAAACTCCATTTCGCGCTCGGGCGAGCCAGGGGCCTCGGCCTCAAACTCGGCACGCTCCTCGGCGACCTCGTCCCACACATCCTGGACCGTCTCCCACTCAAAGCCCACGGCAGCTGCCTTGCGCGAGACCTTCTGAGCCTGCATCAGCGCCGGCAGATGCGTGGGCACGCCGTCGAGCAGGCCCTCGGGCGTGGCCTCACCCGCCGCCACGGCCTTGTCCTTGGCGGCTTTCTCGGCAAGCTTGACCTCGTCCCAAATCTTGAGCACCTCGTCGGAGCTGTCGGCATCCGCATCGCCAAACACGTGCGGGTGGCGACGAATGAGCTTGGCGTCGATATCGCGCGCCACGTCGGCCAGTGTAAACTCGCCGGCGTCGGCCGCAATCTGCGCATGCAGCACTACCTGCATGAGCACGTCGCCCAGCTCCTCGCGTAGGTGAACCGCGTCGTCCGCCTCGATGCAGTCGAGCGCCTCGTAGGCCTCCTCGATCATGTTCTTGCCAATGCTGCGGTGCGTCTGCTCACGGTCCCACGGGCAGCCATCGGGCTGACGCAGACGCCAGATGGTCTGCACCAGATGCTGCAGCTCGGTCGACGCGTCTACCAGCGTGGACAGATCGCGCGAGCCCTCGGCATTTTGCTGAGCCATGTGCTGCGCCATGGTTATTCCTCCTCCAGGATCACGTGACGGAACGCACCGCCCTCGTAGATGCCGTAGCTGTGCGTACCGTCCTTGGGAATGCTCAGGCTGCCGGGATTGAAGAGCCACAGGCCCGGGTGCGCCTCGCTCGCCTCGTTAACCTTGATGTGCGTGTGGCCGTAGACGAGCGCGGAGCCCTCGGGCAGCGCGGGCGCGTGGTCGACGCTGTTATGCATGCCGGCGCCAAAGACGTGGCCGTGCGTCAGGAACAGCTCGCGGCCGGTCTCGTCGAACAGCGTGGCATAGTCGGCCATGACGGGGAAGTCGAGCACCATCTGGTCGACCTCGGCGTCGCAGTTGCCGCGCACCGCGATGATGCGGTCGGCCAGGGCGTTGAGCAGCGGGATTACGCGCTTGGGGGCGTAATCGCGCGGCAGGTCGTTGCGCGGACCGTGGTAGAGCAGGTCGCCCAGCAGCACGATGCGGTCAGGCTGCTCGGACTCGATGGCGGCGCAGAGGCGCTCGGTCCAATATGCCGAGCCGTGGATATCGGAGGCGATGAGGTATTTCATGGGGAGATCCTTTCGAATGGGGTTGATATGGCTAGGCGCAGGATGTCGCCACCAGCCGCGTTATTCAAATCGCAGTGCCGCGCTCTGGGCCGTCTGCATCACGCGTTGGAGCGGCACATTATGCTCGCGAGCGAGACGGGCGCAGTCCTCGTACTCGGGCGCTGCACGCTCGCTGCCATCGGGCAGGGTTGCCACCTTTACGGCCACCTCGCCCCAAGGCGTCGCCACTTGTTCAAAGTGGCGCGGCAGGCAGACGCGCTCCATGACCTGGCGGCGGATGCCATTGGTCGTAGTTTCCAAAAAGATAATCGTCTGTAGACGTTCGATATCCTCATGCGAGCAGATCACCTGCAGCTGCCAGCCGGGACGGCCTTTCTTGCAATAAACGGGCAGCCAGTGCACCTCGCGCGCACCGGCCTCGCGCAGGCGGTCGGCGGCGTAGGCGAGCACCTCGGGCGACGCATCGTCGATGTCGCATTCCAGCTTGACGATGGTCTCGGGCGCATCGGTCTCGCGGGACAGCGGAGATGTACTTCCACGTTGCATACGGTCCGGATCCTTTCCGCACGGGCTCGTTTTGTTCACCCAAACGCTAGCACATCGCAGGCGGCGCAGGGGCGGCGTCATGGGATAGGTGCGACTTTTGCTGGGCGCAAGTGCCGGCGCGCTCCAACGCCGGCCCGCTCCACTCAAACGTGTACGTCAGCCTCCAAACATGTCATTATTTGCAGCTTTTGGAGGCTGATGTACATGTTTTGAGAGCGCAAGCGAGGCCGCACCGCGCGTCGCGCAGCCTTTCCAATCGATTTCGGCCCCCGGCGTGTCCGGCGTGTTGAGAGCTGCGCCATTACAATGAAGCGGATTCGCTTGACGCAAAGGAGCCGCCATGTCTGCTTGCCCGCTGGTCGATTGCCACACCCACACCTCGTTCTCGGACGGACATGCCTCGTTTGAGGACAACGTTCGCGCCGCCGCTGCGGCCGGCTGCCAGGTCATGGTCTCGACCGACCACCTCACCCTGCCTGCCAGCATGGATGCCAATTGCGAGGTTCAAGTTGTCGAGGGCGACTTGCCGGCACATCGTCTGGCTTTTGAGGATGCTCGCAAGCTTGCCGCGCAGATTGCGCCGGAGCTCAGCTTTATCTATGGCTTTGAATGCGATTGGTACGAGGGCTGCGAGCCTTTGGTTGAGCGCTGGTCCCAGGGCGCCGTCGTGCGCCTGGGCAGTGTGCATTGGATTGGCAACCCGGGCGATATTGCGGCAGGTGCTGCGGACACGGCGGGGACGGAGGATGTCGCTCGTCCCGATACGCCCGATTCGCGCTGCGGCTGGATCGACGATGACACCGACCTGCATGTTTGGGATAACTTAGGCGTGCGCGGCGTGTGGGAGCGCTATGTCGATGACTGGTGCCGCGCCTGCGAGAGCCCGCTCAACTTTGATGTGATGGCTCACCCCGACCTGGTCATGCGCTTTTCGAAGGAAGGCTTTGCGCCCGACTTTGACCCCGCACCGTTTTGGCAGCAGATGGCCGAGTGCGCGCACGATACGGGCCGCCGCGTTGAGGTCTCGACCGCCGCACCGCGCAAGGGCCTCGACGACTACTATCCCGCGACCGGATTGCTGCGTTGCTTTGCCCACGCCGAGGTGCCGATCACTTTTGGCTCGGACGCACACCGCGCCTGCGACATCTGCTGGAACATCCGTGAGGCCCAGGCACACGCCTACGACTGTGGCTACCGAACCTTCGACGTCCCCCACGCCACCGGCGAATGGGAATCCACACCCCTCGCCTAACTAGTCGTTTAAGAACGTCCCCAATGACTAGTGGCGGCGGGCGTTGAGTTCGCCAGCCAGCTCGTCGAGGGTGATGCCGTAGCGCTCAAGCGTCACGAGCAGGTGGTAGACCAGGTCGCCGGCCTCGTAGCGGATGTGGTCGTGATCGTTATCCTTGCAGGCCATGATCACCTCGCTCGACTCCTCGGCAAGCTTCTTGAGCAGCTCATCCTCGACGTCGGTCAGCAGACGCGCGGTATAGCTCTCCTGCGGCGATGTATCACGACGACCGTGAATCACCTCGGCCAGACCTGTCAGCGTCTCGCCGATGTTTCCCGGCTGTACGTTAGCTGTTCTGACTCCCATGGTTATTTCCTCTCGTTACTGCAGCGTAAAGTAAGTACCGGTCTCATCGAACCGAAGCTTTGCGCCCTTTTTCTCAAAGAACTCAACGATGACGGCATGGGCCTCGTCGAGCCTTTCCTTCTCGGCCTCGAGCCAAAACGACTGCGCCCCGCAGGCATCGGTCAGGTGCACGCGGCATGGCACGCCCGCGCGGAGGAGCTCGGTGTTGCAGTCGGCGACCTCGAACGGCGTCACGACTTTCATCGCACTCCCCCTTCCACGCGCTTAAAGAAGCAGGTACGGTTGCCGGTGTGGCAGGCCGGACCCGGCGAGTCAACCTTGACCAGCAGCGTATCGCTATCGCAGTCGGCCCAGAGCTCCTTGACCGCTTGCATATTGCCGCTCGTCGCGCCCTTGTTCCAGAGCTCCTGGCGGCTACGGCTCCAAAACCACGTGGTGCCGGTCTTGAGCGTCAACCCCACCGACTCCTCGTTCATCCAGGCAACCATAAGCACCTCGCCGGTGTCATACTGCTGAACAACACAAGGAATCAGCCCCTTGGCGTCGTATGTAAGCTTTGAAGGATCGGTTATCTCTTCCATTTCACTCCCCAAATTCAAACTTCGCAGGTCGGCGAGGGTTGTCCAGGTGCCCGAGATTCCGAGCGACAAGCCCGACGACGCGTACTTAAGTACGCGAGGAGGGTTGGAGCCGAAAGGTCGGGTGCCTGGGCAAGCCGCAGCATTAGAAGTCCAGCCTCACAGGAATGCCTTGGCTGGCCATATACTCCTTCACCTGGCGAATGCTGAACGTCCCAAAGTGAAAGACGCTTGCCGCCAGCACGGCATCGGCCTCGCCCTCAATCACACCCTCGGCAAAATGCTCGAGCGTACCCACGCCGCCGCTCGCGATGACGGGGATTGGCACCGCGCGGGCCACAGCGCGGGTGAGCGCCAGGTCAAAGCCGGCCTTGGTGCCGTCGCGATCCATGCTGGTCAGCAAGATCTCGCCGGCGCCGCGACGAGCCGCCTCCTCGGCCCACGCCACCGCATCGATACCCGTGGCATTGCGACCGCCCGCCGTGAAGACCTCCCACTTGTCGGCACCGGATGCGCCGGGCAAGCCGACGCGCTTGGCATCGATCGCCACGACCACGGCCTGGCTACCAAACGCCGCGGCAGCCTGGCTGATCAGCGTCGGATCGCGCACGGCCGCCGAGTTGAGCGACACCTTGTCGGCACCGGCCGCCACCATGGTCCGCATGCCCACCAGATCGCGAAAGCCGCCGCCCACGGTATAGGGAATGGCCAGCTCATCGGCCGCATGCGCCGCCATCTCGATAGTCGTCGCACGGTTGTCACTCGTGGCGGTAATGTCCAGGAAGACAACCTCGTCCGCACCCTCGTGGTCGTAGGCGCGCGCCAGCTCCACCGGATCGCCCGCATCGCGCAAGCTCACAAAGTTGACGCCCTTGACCACACGGCCGTCCTTGACGTCCAGGCAGGGAATCACGCGTTTGGTAAGCATGGGCTATTCCTCCCCTCGGGCGGCGACCAGTGCCTGGGCCAGCGTAAAGTTGCCCTCGTAGAGCGCGCGACCAGTAATGGCACCTTCAATCGCGCCCTCGCCCACCGCGGCAAGCGCACGGATGTCGTCGAGCGTTGAGATGCCGCCCGAAGCCACGACGGGAAAGCCCGCGACCTCGGCCACATGACGATACGCCGCCACATCGATGCCCGTCTGCATGCCATCACGCGCGATGTCGGTATACACCAGGTGCTTAAAGCCCAGCTCGGTAAGCTGCGCTACGGCATCGTCGAGTACCACGCCCGCGCCGTCGCGCCAGCCGTTCACCTTAACCTGGCCGTCGCGCGCGGCAATGTCGGCGACCAGCAGCTCGCCAAAGCCTTGGGCTGCCACCTCAGCAAAACCCGGCTCGGTCACCAGCACGGTGCCCAGCGCAATGCGGCGCGCACCATAGCCGGCCAGCTCGTCGATGCGTGCGAGCGAGCGGACGCCGCCGCCCACGTCCACGGACAGACCGTCGACGCCGCAGATGGCCTTAATCGCCGCCGAGTTGGCAGCGCATGTGTTCTCGTCCTCGCCAAAGGCAGCGGACAGGTCGACGACGTGCACCCAGCTCGCGCCCTGCTCGGCAAACGAGCGGGCGACGGCCACGGGGTCGTCGGAATATACCTTGCAGCGGCTCCGGTCGCCGCGCTCCAGGCGCACGACCTTGCCGCCGATCAGATCGATTGCGGGAAACAGGATCATCGGCCACCCTCCTCGACGATGTTGACGAAGTTCTTAAGGATGCGCTGACCCAGCGCGGAGGATTTCTCGGGATGGAACTGGCAGCCCCACACGTTGCCATGGCGCACGATGCACGGGAAACTCCGTGTATAGTGCGTGCGCGCCAACACATCGGCGGCATCGACGTCGTCGGCCACCGCGTAGCTGTGGGTGAAGTACATGTTGGCGCCCTCGGCAAAACCGGCAAGCAGCGGATCGGCCGCACCGGCGGACGTCATGTGCACCTGGTCCCAGCCCACGTGCGGCACCTTCAGGCGGCTCGACTCCAGGCGCCTGCACGAACCGCGCATAATGCCCAGGCCATCGACCCAGGGACCATCAGCCTGCTCGGAAGCGCTGTCGTGCACGACCACGCCCTCGTCCGCAGGCACGCCCTCGTTGCCGCGCTCAAAAAACAGTTGAAGCCCCAGACAGATGCCGAGCAGCGGAGTTCCGGCGGCGACGGCATCGAGCACCGCGTCCGCCTCGCCGCTCTGGCGCATAAAGGCGATCGCGTCACAGAACGCGCCCACACCCGGGATGACCAGGCCGTCGGCGTTGCGGATCTGCTCCGGGTCGTCCGACGTGCAGGCGACGGCACCGGCGCGCGCAAGCCCGCGCACGACGCTCGACAAGTTGCCCTTGTGGTAGTCGACCACCACAATCTTTGGTTCGCCCACGCGACCCTCCACTTCTCATCATCCAAAACCACCACAAAGGGGACAGGCACCTTCGTGGTGGTTTTACCCTTGTGACGGTTACAGTGAGCCCTTGGT
>CABUVH010000039.1 GCA_902494935.1 uncultured Collinsella sp. | reverse complement strand
GCTAAACAATCCGTATTTCACCGCAACTGATGAGGGGATATGGTTAGGCGACGGGCTTGGCGCGGCGGATGGCCGGAAACAGCACGGTGATGGCGAGGATGACGCCCACGACGGCAATCGCCCCGCCCACAAAGCCGATCCAGGCGATACCGGGACCCGAAACCACGGCTCCGCCGATCGCGGTACCCGTGCCGATACCGAGGTTGAACAGGCCCGAGAAGATCGACATGGCGACGGCCGACGAATCTGCCGGCGTGTGCTTGATGAGCTCGGCCTGAAACGCCACGTTAAAGGCCGTGGCGCAGCAACCCCACAGTGCGCAGACGGCAAGCACTGTCACGAGCGACGATGCGGCCGGCCCCATGAGCAGCAGGGCCACCGGCACGCCGGAGAGCGTGATAGCCAAGAACGGGAAGCGATGCCCATCGAACAGGCGGCCAAACAGCCAGCTTCCGAGCAAACCAGAGCAGCCAAACGCCGTCAGCGTCATGGTAATGGCGCCCGCATCGACGTGCGCGACCTGCGCCAGGAAGGGCTCGATATAGCTGTAGCTTGCGTAATAGCCGGTCGCCATGAAGACCGTGACTGCGTAGAGCGCGATGAGGAGCGGGTTCTTGAGCAGCTCGGGCAGCTGTTTGACAGTAAAGCGCTCACCCGCCGGCATGGCCGGGAACACCGCTGCCTGGTAGACGACCGCGATGGCTGAGAGGCCCCCGACCACGGCAAACGTCATGCGCCAGCCCACGGCCAAGCCAATGGCGCGACCGAGCGGCAGGCCAAAGATCTGCGCGATGGACGAGCCCGTAGCGATCATGCTGATGGCGAGCGCGCCGTGGCGAGTGTCGACCAGGCGCGAGGCCATAATCGAGGCGACTGACCAGAACACGGCATGTGCGCAAGCGACCACCAGGCGCGCGCAGACTAGGATGGGATAAGTCGGCGCCACAGCGGACAGAAACTGGCCCAACGAAAACACGGCCAGCACGCCCAGCAGCATCCGCTTGAACTCAAAGCGCGAAGCGAACACCATGAGCGGCAACGACAGCAGCATGACGCCCCAGGCGTAGACCGAGATCATGATGCCGGCCTGAGCCTCGGTGAGCGAGAACGACGCGGCAATATCAGTCAGAAGGCCGATGGGCATGAACTCCGACGTGTTGAACACGAACGCGCAGCAGGTGAGCCCGATAAGCGGGAGCCACTGCTTGAGCGTGATGCCGTCTTGCCTTGTCTGAGTCATATATAACGTCTCCAATCGTTATGAGCGGAGGCGATTATATAGCAACGGCCCCGCATCCGTCAGTACAGATGCGGGGCCGAAAACAATTCGATACACAGAGGTTGCGCCGTCAATTCATAACTAAGCCAACCCCAGCAATATGCCCGCCGAATGCACGACAAACGCCACGATCCAGGCAACGGCGACCTGAAACGCGAATACGGCCACGGCATAGCGCGCGCCCAACTCGCTCTTGACGGCGCCGATTGCCGCCACACAAGGCGGGTACAGCAACGTAAAGACCAAGAACACGTAGGCGGTAAACGGCGAAAACATGGTCGACAGCGCCGCGGGCGACGTTGCGCCCAAAAGCACCGTGAGCGTCGAGATGACGCTCTCCTTGGCAATGAGCCCCGTGACGAGCGCCGTCGAGGCGCGCCAGTCGCCAAAGCCGAGCGGGGCCAACACCGGCGCGATGATGCTACCCAGACCGGCAAGCAGGCTTTGCGACTGGTCGGCGACCACGTTAAAGCGGATGTCGAACGTCTGAAGGAACCAGATGACCACCGTAGCGGCAAAGATAATGGTAAAGGCCTTGGTGATGAAGTCCTTGGCCTTATCCCATGCCAGCATCACCGTCGTCTTGACGCTCGGCAGGCGGTAATTGGGGAGCTCCATGATAAACGGCACCGGGTCGCCCTTAAATGCCGTGCGGTTGAGCACCAAAGCCGCGACGCAGCCGACCACGATACCGATCAGATAGAGCGAGACCATAGCGGGAACCGTCGCCTGCGGGAAAAACGCCCCGCACAGCAAGCCGTAAACCGGCAGCTTGGCTGAGCAGCTCATAAACGGCGTGAGCATGACCGTCATCTTGCGGTCGTGCTCGGATGGGAGCGTACGGGTCGACATGATAGCCGGCACGGTGCAGCCAAAACCGACGAGCATGGGCACGAAACTGCGGCCCGACAGGCCAAAGCGACGCAACACCTTATCCATGACAAAGGCCACGCGCGCCATGTATCCGGAGTCTTCCAGAATGGAGAGGAACAAGAAGAGCACGACGATAATCGGCAGGAAGGTCAGCACACTGCCCACGCCCGTAAGCACGCCGTCGACAGCCAGCGAGCGCACCACGTCGTTGGTACCGAACGCCTTGAGGCCCGCATCGGCCGAGGCGATGATGGCAGCGATACCGTCCTCCATGAGTCCCTGCAACGCCGCGCCGATCACGCCAAACGTCAGCCAAAAGACGAGGCCCATGATCACCAGAAACGCCGGAATGGCTGTGTAACGACCTGTCAGGATGCGGTCAATCTTGACGGAGCGCACGTGCTCGCGGCTCTCGTGCGGCTTGACGACGCAACGCCCGCACACGTCGCCGATAAAGCTAAAACGCATATCGGCCAGCGCAGATAGGCGGTCGGTGCCGGCCTCGCCCTCCATCTGGGTGATGATGTGCTCGATAGCGTCGAGCTCATTGCGATCTAGGTGAAGCGCCTCGGTTACCAGCTCGTCACCCTCAACCAGCTTGGTCGCCGCAAAACGCACGGGGATGTGCGCCGTCGCGGCATGGTCCTCGATAAGGTTGGCAATGCCGTGGATGCAGCGATGCAGCGCACCGCCGTCCGGACCGTCGGGCGCACAAAAGTCCAGGCGACCGGGGCGCTCGCGGAACCGTGCCACGTGCAGGGCGTGGTCCACCAGCTCGCCGATGCCCTCGTTGCGGGCAGCGCTAATGGGGACGACCGGCACGCCCAACAGGCTCTCGAGCAAGTTGACGTCAATGGCGCCGCCGTTGGTCGTCACCTCGTCCATCATGTTGAGCGCGATGACCATAGGACGGTCGAGCTCCATGAGCTGCAGTGTCAGGTACAGGTTGCGCTCGATGTTGGTAGCGTCAATGATGTCGATGATGGCGTCCGGACGCTCGTCGAGGATGAACTGACGGCTCACGACCTCTTCGCCTGTGTACGGCGACAGGGAGTAAATGCCAGGCAGGTCGGTAACGCTCGCCTCGGGATGGTTACGGATGGTGCCATCTTTGCGGTCGACCGTCACGCCGGGAAAGTTACCGACGTGCTGGTTGGAGCCCGTCAGCTGGTTGAATAACGTGGTCTTGCCGCAGTTTTGGTTGCCGGCGAGGGCAAAGTGCAGCGGCGCGCCCTCGGGCACGGCCGTCTTTGCCGCACGGGGCGAATACGTCCCCTCGCCCAGAGCCGGATGCTCCGTCGTGCCGATTGCGGCGTTAGCGCGCGGACCCGTATCGGTGTCGTGAATACCCACGAGCTCGATGCGAGCGGCATCGTCCTTGCGCAGCGTCAACTCGTAGCCACGTAGGCGGATCTCGAGCGGGTCACCCATGGGGGCGTACTTCATCATGGTGACTTCGGTGCCCGGCGTTAGACCCATGTCCAAAATATGCTGTCGGAGTGCCTGATCGTCCGATGCCACCGATGCGACAACGGCGTCCTTTCCAATCTCGAGTGTATCGAGCTTCACGTCCGTGTTCCTCCCCCGGCGCCCACAGGGCGTTGTATTTATGTTCACCATGGCTAACCGTTTGCCATGGCTAACCAATTTTAAGCTTACATGATAGCGTGAACACACAACGACGTTCAATCAGCAGATTGCTGCGATGGGAATTCTGGGCCATTGCTTCCCAGACGGGCCTGCTGCGGAAACCGCATCCCACTCTGGAACACCTAAACGGGATGGGCTTTCCGGTTGAGGCATCTAGCGGAAACCGTGTCCCGGAATCCATTCAGACTGGGATGCAATTTCCCGATCGAGCCCCTCGGGGAAACTGCGACCCGGAATCTGCGCCCAAAACGGGTCACGATTTCCCAAACGGGACGTGGTTTCCCGCGGGAGCAGAAACAGCCGCCCGCTCCCTCGACAAAATGATCCATTTTCCTCCGTCTCCAACAGATCAAAACGAAGTTGCGGTGGAATAGTTCCTGTTTGGGGCTTTAACCAGCAAAAACAGGAACTATTTCACCGCAAGTTATGAGGGACGGGATGGGGCTGGCCCTCTTACTCTTACAGATGGCGCTCCAGGAAGCGGAAGGCCAGGCGGATCCAGGGACGGACCGCCACCTGCTTGTCCTCGTTGTCGACCGCGGTGTTGGCGTTGCCGAGCGAAAGGCCGTGACCACCCTGGTCGAAGACGTGCATCTCGCATGCAACGCCCTCCTCGGCCATGCGCTGCGCAAACGGGTAGACCTGCGCGATCGGCGCCGTCTTGTCGTCGGACACGCCCCACACAAAGGTCGGTGGCATCTGGCGCGAAACATGCGTGGTGGGGCAGATATCGGCCAAATGCTCGTCAGTTGCCTCGCCACCCGTCACCATCGACAGGTAGTCGTTGAGCAGATCGCGCCCCGTCTTGCCGCCCGTCTTGGGCACACGCAAGTCAATGCGCGGATCGCGCGTCTGCATGTCACGCACATAGGCAAAGTCGAGCAATGGATAGCCCAACACCACGGCATCGGGACGAATGTCGTCCGGACGCGCCCCGGCAAGTGCCGCAAAGGGGCCGGCCTTCCACTGTGTTGCCAGCGAGGCGCAAATCATGCCACCAGCAGAAAAGCCCACGACGCACACGCGCTTGGGGTCGACATGCCACTCGTCGGCATTCGCGCGCACTGTGGTGACCATCTTGGCAAGATCTGCCTGGGGGTGCGGAAAGCTCACGTCACCCGTAGAACTCGTGACATAGTTGAGCACAAAGGCCTGGTAGCCGCGGTCCAAAAACGCAAACGCCACCGGGTCCTGCTCGTGCGGAGCGATATGCGTAAACCCGCCTCCGCCGCAGATGATCACCGCGGGGCGGCGGCCATTGGGCTTGTCGGGCAGCGGCTCGGCACCCAAATACGTAAACGTCGCCGGATAATCCTCGGTCGGCTCCTCGCCCCACAGCGCATGGTTCTCGACAATCATATGTGCTCCCTTCGCGCAAATTATGCGCCCTTGTTTTTCGCCTTCAAGCGTACCCCACTTGAACCCGTGGCGCAGAAACACTCCGGCAATAAGTTTCCCTTCAACTGATATATCACATAATCCCAGTTCAGAGGTATCTTTGAGCAGCGTAGAATAGGGGCGTTGACCAAGCCGCGAAACACATGTGAAATGTTTCCGGCAAACCAAACGCGCGATATGCGCCTATTTAAGTTGGAGGCAACTATGGGTCTGCTCGATTCGCTTAAGTCCACCTTCACCTCGACCGGCGAGGCGTCCGTTCCGCCCGCAGCAAGCTTCGCCACCCGCGAAGGCGTCATCTACGCCCCCGTCAACGGCGTGCTCGTCAACCTGGACGAGGTTCCCGACGAGACGATCGCCTCGGGCATGCTTGGCCAGGGCTATGGCATCGAGCCCATTACCGGCACCATCTATGCGCCCGCCAACGGCCGCATCGGCGCCACCACTGTCACCAACCACTCCATTGGCATGATCACCGAGGACGGTCTTCGCGTGTTCATCCATGTTGGCCTGGGCACCGTGGAAATGAACGGCAAGGGTTTTGCCCGCTTTGTCGAGATGGGCGATGTGGTCAAGGCAGGCCAGCCGCTCATCAGCTTCGACCGCGAGGCCATTAAGGCCGCTGGTCACGAGGACATCGTGACCGTCATCGTCTCCGAGCTCGATCGTCTTAAGAGCATCGACCATGTCGGCGAGTCTGGAACGCTTATTGGCGGCAACCCGCTCGTCAAGCTTGGCGACCCGCTGCTGGTAGCCAAGACCAAGTAGCCAGGCCCCGCGCCACACAGCCAAAAGGCACCTCGTCAAGCGCCCGCGACCATTTGGCCGCGGGCGCTTTTCGTTTGAAAAACCATCCCGCCAATGCCTTATCTGTATAGCCCAAATGAGCCGAGCTGCTAGAATATCGAACTGTATGGATAACTATCATTCAACCGTTATGGGAGGATACGTGAACCGCACCAAAATCGCGCAGCTCTATGCCGATGCCGAGTCGCTCGGCGGCCAGACCGTCACCGTCGCCGGCTGGGTCAAGTCCGTCCGCGACATGAAGAACTTTGGCTTTGTTACGCTCAACGACGGCAGCTGCTTCCGCGACCTGCAGGTCGTCATGAACCGCGAGGCACTCGACAACTACGACGAGATCGCCCATCAAAACGTCTCGGCCGCACTCATTTGCACCGGCACCGTCAAGCTGACCCCCGATGCGCCCCAGCCTTTCGAGCTTTCTGCCACCTCCATCGAGGTCGAGGGCGTCAGCGCCCCGGATTACCCGCTGCAGAAGAAGCGCGCAACCGTCGAGTTCCTGCGCACCCAGCAGCACCTGCGTCCGCGCACCAACCTGTTCCGCGCCGTGTTCCGCATCCGCTCTGTCGCGGCTGCCGCCATCCACCGCTTCTTCCAGGAGCAGGGCTTTGTCTACGTCAACACCCCCATCATCACCACGAGTGACTGCGAGGGCGCCGGCGAGATGTTCCGCGTGACCACGCTCGACCCCAAAAATCCGCCCCTCACCGAGTCCGGCGAGGTCGACTGGAGCCAGGACTTCTTTGGCAAGCATGCGAGCCTCACCGTGTCCGGCCAGCTCAATGCCGAGAACTTTGCCATGGCCTTTGGCGACGTGTACACCTTTGGCCCCACCTTCCGTGCCGAGAACTCCAACACCACGCGCCACGCCGCCGAGTTTTGGATGATCGAACCCGAGATGGCCTTTGCCGACCTTAACGACTACATGGATAACGCCGAGGCCATGCTCAAGTATGTCCTCAAGGACGTCATGGCAACCTGCCCCGACGAGCTCAATATGCTCAACAAGTTTGTGGACAAGGGTCTGCTCGAGCGCCTGGACCATGTCGCCAACTCCGACTTTGCCCGCGTTACCTACACCGAGGCCGTCGAGATCCTGGAGCAGGCCGTCGCCGCCGGTCACAAGTTTGACTACCCCGTGAGCTGGGGCATCGACTTGCAGACCGAGCACGAGCGCTTCCTGACCGAGGAGCACTTTAAGCGCCCGACCTTCGTGACCGACTACCCGGCCGAGATCAAGGCGTTCTACATGCGCATGAACGAGGACGGCAAGACCGTCGCCGCCGCCGACTGCCTGGTTCCCGGTATCGGCGAGATTATCGGCGGCTCCCAGCGCGAGGAGCGCCTGGATCTGCTCGAGGCCCGCATCAAGGACCTGGGCATGAATCCCGAGCAGTACAAGTACTACCTTGACCTGCGCCGCTACGGTTCCTGCAAGCACGCCGGCTACGGTCTGGGCTTCGAGCGCTTGGTCATGTATCTGACCGGCGTGGGCAACATCCGCGACGTCCTGCCGCACCCGCGCACCGTGGGCAACGCCGACTTCTAATCGTCGGACGCCAGCTCGCGTCGCCACACGCCAACGCTCATCGCATAAGCGTCTCTCGACATCGGTCGAGAGACGCTTTTTTCAACAGCATCCGTCAAGCTTTTGGCAAGTTTTTGGTCAGTTGAGCAGGGCTGTTGAAAACTCGACCCGCCGTTTGCCGACGACTACCGACCGCCCAGAGCGCCCTGCGCCCCTGGGAAAGCCCCACGTCCTAGGCTCCATACCGTCGCCACCCAAAACGGAAAGGACGTGGGCACGATGACCGAAGCCGCTGTTGAAACCTACGACACCACGACGAGGGGCGCCGCCTCGATGGCAGCCTATCGCGCCGTTCGCATCCTACAACTATTAAGCGAAAACACCGGCGAGGACAAGGCCATGCTTTCCGATGAGTTGATCCGGCGCCTCGCCCATCCCGACGACCCCGCTCGCATGCCCATCTCGGCGGCGCGGCGCAGCATCTACACCGCCATCTCCGCGCTTCGCCATGCCGGATACGAAATTGAGTACAAACGCGGCGTGGGCTACAAACTTCTTACCCGCCCGCTCACCGATGAAGAGATCATCCGGCTCCACGGTATGGTCATGCGCAACCGCTCCACGCCTATCGCTATCCGCAAGAGCATGGCGCAGCACTTAGTTGCCATGGCGAGTGCCGACGTTCGCGGCTACCTCGATACACCCGAACCCGCTCCAAGCGCAGGCAGCAAGGCTACCAAGGCAACGCGCACGCCCATCAAGCGCATCGACACGTGCGAGCTCGTCGAGCAGGCCATCGACCACGGAACCACGGTGAGTTTTGATATTTCGAGCGTCACGACACGTGGCGAAACCGAAGCAGCCCGGATGACACTCCGTCCCTTTGCCATCAAGCAACGAGACGGCATCTCGTATTTGCTGGGAACGGTCTACGACGCCCGAGGCACCGACGATACGCTGCGCACCGTCGAGATCGCCCGTATGAGAAACGTCAGCACGCGCCTGCTCGACGGCAAGAAGCTCTTCGCCGCCCTGGACGAGGACGACGCCTCCTCCGCCGCATAAGACCCTCCGCCGCCCATTCGACTACCCGTACCGCCCATCCGATTCTGTATTAAAAAACCCGCCAGGCTGTTGTAAAAATGGACATCAGCGCTACTATAGTTCCACTTGCACTTTGTCCCAGTGCAGTGTTTCCAGCCATTTTTATACTGGGGGTAATGATATGAAGGACATCACCATCAGCCGCAGGAGCCTTCTGGTCTCCGCCGGCCTGCTCGCGCTCGCCCCGCTCGCCGGATGCGGCGGTAACTCTGGTTCCGGCTCCGCTGCCGCCGGTTCCGACTACACCATCGGCGTTCTGCAGCTCACCGAGCACTCCGCACTCGATGCCGCCAACGACGGCTTTGTCAAGGCCATCAAGGAGAGCGACCTTAAGGTCAAGATCGACCAGAAGAACGCCCAGAACGACCAGTCCACGTGTAAGTCCATTGCCGACAAGTTTGTGGGAGACAACGTCAACCTGATTTACGCCATCGCCACACCCGCCGCGCAGGCTGCCGCCGGCGCCACGGCCGATATCCCCATCGTGGGCTGCGCCATCACCGACTACGCCGCCTCCGGCCTGGTCCAGGACAACGACAAGCCCGGCACCAACGTCACGGGCGCTTCCGACCTCACCCCGGTCGCCGAGCAACTCGAGATGATGCAGAAGGTCCTGCCCGACGTAAAGAAGGTCGGCCTGCTCTACTGCACCGCCGAGTCCAACTCCGACGTCCAGATCAAGGCCGCCAAGAAGGAGCTCGACAAGCTGGGCCTCGAGTACACTGACTTCACCGTCTCGAGCTCCAACGAGATTCAGTCCGTCGTCGAGTCTGCCGTGGGCAAGGTCGACGCGCTGTACTCCCCCACCGACAACACCATCGCCGCGGGCGCCTCGCAGGTCGGTCAGATCTGCAAGGAGAACAAGCTTCCCTTCGTGACCGGCGAGGAGGGCATGTGCAAGGCCGGCGGCCTGTTCACCCTCTCCATCAACTACGAGGATCTGGGCTACGCCGCAGGCGAGATGGCCGTCAAGATCCTGAAGGGCGAAGCCAAGCCCGAGGACATGGCGATCAAGCACCTCTCAAGCAAAGACCTGGTCGTCGTCAAGAACGACGAGATGGCCGAGGCTCTGGGCATCGATCTTTCCGCTCTGGACGAGTAGCGCCATGCGCGGTAGCGCGTCTAGGGCACGCACTCGCGCCGTTGACGTGTTATTCAATATCTGAGTCCTTGGGGCGAACGCTAAAGACCGGCGTTCGCCCTGCTTGTTTCGGATGAGACAAAACATCTGTCCGCAGCTCTTTTATACATTGTTACCGCTATCATGGTGACTCACGTGTCCACCCTATCCTAGGAGGTATAAAGCATGCTCATTGCATTGCAGGGCGCCGTTTCGCAGGGCGTCCTCTGGGGCATTATGGTGCTTGGCGTGTTTATCACGTTCCGCCTGCTCGACATTCCCGATATGACTTGCGACGGCAGCTTTGCCCTCGGCGGCTGCGTCTGCGCTGTGCTCATCGTCAATAACAACGTCGACCCGCTGCTCGCCGTGATGGCTGGCATGTGCGCCGGCGCCATCGCGGGCGCCGTCACGGGCATTCTGACCACCGTCTTTGAGATTCCCGCGATCCTCGCCGGAATCCTCACCCAGATCAGCCTGTGGTCCATCAACCTGCGCATCATGGGCAAGTCCAATACGCCCATTCTTGCCAAGGGCACCGTGTTCTCGGCCGTCAGCAATATGACCGGTCTGCCGCAGTCCACCGTTGCCATCATCTTGGGCATCCTGCTCGCCGTGGCTATCGTTGCCATCCTGTACTGGTTCTTTGGTACCGAGATCGGCTCCGCGCTGCGCGCCACCGGCAACAACGAGTACATGATCCGCGCTCTGGGCGTCAACACCAACTCCACCAAGATGATCGCCCTCGTGCTCTCCAACGCCCTCATCGGCCTTTCGGGCGCGCTCATCTGCCAGAGCCAGAAGTACGCCGACATTGGCATGGGCACCGGTGCCATCGTTATCGGTCTTGCCGCTATTGTTATCGGCGAGGTGCTCGGCCGCCTGCTGCCCGGCGGTCTCACGCAGTTTAGCGTCCGTCTTGCCTCAGCCGTCTTTGGCTCCGTGGTGTACTTCCTTATCCGCGCCATCGTGCTGCAAATGGGTATGGACGCCAACGACATGAAACTGCTCTCCGCCGTAATTGTCGCTGTGGCCCTGTGCGTGCCCGTGGTTTGGGAGCGCTATAAGCTCCGCAGCTCCTACACGAAGGGGGATGAGGCAGATGCTTAAGCTCTCGCACGTCAAGAAGACCTTTAACAAGGGCACCGTCACCGAGAAGCGCGCGCTCACCGGCGTCGACCTCATCCTGAATGACGGCGACTTTGTAACCGTGATCGGCGGCAACGGCGCCGGCAAGTCCACGCTGCTCAACATGATCGCCGGCGTGTACCCGCTCGATTCGGGCGTTATCGAGCTCGACGGCACCGACATCTCGCGCCTGAGCGAGTCGCAGCGCGCCAAGTACCTGGGCCGCGTGTTTCAGGACCCCATGCGCGGTACCGCTGCCGACATGCAGATCGCCGAAAACCTGGCCCTCGCCAAGCGCCGTGGCCAGCGTCGCGGCCTTTCGTGGGGCGTCACCAAGGCCGAGAAGGACGAGTACGTTGAGCTGCTCAAGCGCCTGGACCTCGGTCTGGACACGCGCCTCAACGCCAAGGTCGGCCTGCTTTCGGGCGGTCAGCGCCAGGCACTCACCCTGCTCATGGCCACGCTCACCAAGCCGCGCCTGCTGCTGCTCGACGAGCACACCGCGGCCCTCGACCCCAAGACGGCCTCTAAGGTGCTCAATCTGACCGAAGAGATCGTCGACGAGCACCACCTGACCACGCTCATGGTCACGCATAACATGAATGACGCCATCCGTCTGGGCAATCGCTTGATCATGATGCACGAAGGCCATGTGATCTACGACGTGGCCGGTGACGAGAAGAAGTCGCTCACCGTAGCCGAGCTGCTGCAGAAGTTCGAGGAGGTCTCGGGAGGCGAGCTCGCCAACGACCGCATGCTGCTAAGCTAAAACCTGCCAAATAGGGACAGGTTTATTTTGGCAGGTTTTATCTGCGCAAACGTCAAAACCGCCGCTAAGGGACAGACGCCCTTGCGGCGGTTTTCGCATATTATGTCGATAATCCGATATTCAACCAGACATTCTGGCTAAGGACTAAGGAAACTGCCATGAAAAGACTCCCCCGCCTTGCGTTAGCCGCCGCGTTGTTTGCCGGCGCGCTCGCAGGCATCCCAAGCCTCGCTTTCGCGGGGAACCTGCCCGCCGCTATTGACGGCTCCGTGGCCGTCATGCACACCAACGACATCCACGGCAGCTACAAGTACAGCTACAACGAAAGCAAGGGCACCGGCACCGTCGGCTTCGACGGACTGGCAGTTCTCTATAGCGCCCAAAGCAGCGCCCCCGATCTTTTGCTCGATGCGGGCGACACCTTCCATGGACAGTCCTTCGCCACCATGAGCGAGGGCAAGAGCATCGCCGAGCTCATGGACACCTTCTACGCCGACGGCTACGACGCGACTACGCCAGGCAACCATGACTGGAGCTACGGTGCGGACAAACTCCGCACCATGACCGGCTACAGCACCACCGGCACGCCCTTCGCCATGCTCTGCGCGAACGCGAAGTCCACGAGCGGCGTATGGAGCTCGAGCATCACGAAGACGCTCGATCGCACCTGGGAGGATAGCGAGGATCACTCCACATTCGACTACAAAATCAAGGTCGGCGTCGTGGGTGCCATGGATGAGTCGCTTGGCTCCTCGCTGCGTGCAGACCTAGTTGCGGGCACCAGCTTCTCGAGTGCCGCGAACGCCATCAATGCCGAGGCAGAGCAGCTACGCAGGGAGGGCTGCGATGTTGTTGTGTGTATCGCGCACACACTCGACGCCAAGACCTTTGCCACACGGCTCCGTGGCGTCGATGCCCTTATCGCAGGCCACGAGCACATCAACCTTAACGAGAAGGTAACGGGAGCCGACGGCAAGACGATCCACGTTGTCGAGGAGGGCAGTGCCTTTGCCGAGGTGGGGCTGCTTTCCATTCCGTACAAATACGACATGAATGGCACCGAGACGACCGATGATGACACGGTCACGGTCCCTGCAGACGGTAGCGACGAGAAGCTCTACACCGCCAAGAACGTCAACGACCTTTTGGCAGACCCCGACAAGGGCTCCGACTACCAAAGCCGCCTTGAAGCCGTCCGCAACAAGATCAAGCCGCTCGACGAGGACTTTGAAAACGAATCGAACAAGGTGCTCGGCACATCCGCCACCAACTATTTCTACGGCGAGGACGCCGCAGGCACGCATGGTTGGGAAATGGTGCGCACCACTGATTTCCGCCCCAGCAAGGAGGGCGACACCACCAAGGCCCAGACCATCGGCCACGTGATTTGCGGCTCTTATCTTGCCCTGACGGGCGCGGACCTCGCTATCGAAAACGCTGGCGGCATCCGCGGCGGCATCGCGGCGGGCAACGTGACCGCCGGCAACGTCATCGCCATCTCGCCCTACGGCAACACCGTGGAGACCTGGACCATGACCGGCGCGGACTTCCTCGCAGCGCTCGAGCACTCGCTACAAATCAGCGACGATTGCAACGACAGCTACGAGCTTCAGCAGGCTTATGTGGCGGCCGGTCACACCGAGCAGGAGGCGCAAAACAAGTACAAGTGGCGCGATGACTCTGGCAGCGTTCTCTCCTTTG
>CABUVH010000038.1 GCA_902494935.1 uncultured Collinsella sp. | reverse complement strand
GAGCGCGCCGTTGAGCTGTCGAGCATGTGGGCCGAGCGCTGTTATAAGGCCCACACCCGTGATGACCAGGCGCTCTTTGGCATCGTTCAGGGCGGCATGCATCTGGACCTGCGCCTGCGCTCGCTGCGCCACCTGGAGGAGTGCGGCGACTTCCCCGGCTACGGCATCGGCGGCTACTCGGTGGGCGAGGACCACGAGACCATGTTCGAGACGCTGGCGCCGCTGGTTTCCGAATACATGCCCAAGCACAAGCCGCGCTACCTCATGGGCGTTGGCAACCCTACCACGCTCGTGCGCGGCGTTGGCGTGGGCATCGACATGTTCGACTGCGTGCTGCCGACGCGCACCGGCCGCATGGGTACGGCGTTCTCCAGTGAAGGTCGCCTTAACTTCCGCAATGCGCGCTTTGCGCACGACGACGGCCCCATCGACCCCACCTGCACCTGCCCGGTGTGCACGGGCGGCTACAGCCGCGCGCTCATCCGTCACATGGTCACGCAGAAGGAGATGCTCGGCGGTATTCTGCTGTCGATGCACAACATCTACTACCTGCTCAACCTTATGCAGCGTGCCCGCCAGGCCATTATCGAGGGCCGCTACGGCGCGTTTGTGAGCGACTGGATGAACAGCCCTGCGGCGGTGGACTACTAAGGACGGTGCGGACGCTTGCGGGGCGTGGGCAACGGCAAAGGTCAAGCGGTGATCGGTCGTCGCGTTCGCCAGCACGGTCTGCGTGACCGCTGACCGATGCCTTGCAAGCACTTGATGCATCGTGGGTACCATACCGAATAGTTGATGTTCGGGCGGGTGTTTGGCGCATGGCGTCGACCCCGCCCGTTTCTGTTTTCGATAGGAGTACCCATGATTAAGAATGAGAACGTCGAGGGCGAGCCCGCCTACGACGAGACGTACCGCCGTGGCCCCGTGGTCATGCGCGGCCCCATGATTCCTAAGGACAACACCTACGCCAACCTGCTGGCGCCCGAGGATTCGACCGACTGGTTGCACGCCGACCCCTGGCGCGTGCTGCGCATTCAGGCAGAGTTTGTCGATGGCTTTGGCGCGCTTGCCGAGCTCGGGCCCGCGGTGACCATCTTCGGCAGCGCCCGCACGCCCAAGACCGATCCGCTCTACAAGGCGGCGCGTACCGTCGGGCGCAAGATTGCGCAACGTGGCGTGGCGGTCATCACCGGTGGCGGCCCCGGCATCATGGAAGCGGCCAACAGGGGAGCGGCGAGCGTCAACGGCAAGTCAGTTGGTTTGGGCATTGAGCTGCCGCACGAGCATGGGCTCAACAAATATGTGAACCTCGGTATGGACTTCCGTTACTTCTTTGTGCGCAAGACCATGTTCGTCAAATACAGCTCGGGCGCCATCGTGTTTCCCGGAGGTTTTGGTACGCTCGACGAGATGTTCGAGGTGCTCACGCTGGTGCAGACGCACAAGGTCAAGCGCATGCCGCTTGTGCTGGTGGGTACCGAGTACTGGCAGGGCCTATTCGACTGGCTCAACGGCCCGGTGATGAGCGCCGGTATGATCAGCCCGCTCGATCCGGATCTGGTACACATTACCGACGACCTCAACGAAGCGGTCGACGTCGCCCTGAGCGGGCTGATGTAGAGCAATCGTGCCGCTGCGACATGAATATGCATGGCAATCTGATGCTATCTAACATCAGATTGCCATTTTTATTGGGTATACTGATGCAAAAGACGAGGGCGAGGAGGTCGCGTATGTCTACTGCAACGATTAAGCCCACGACGGTCCGCATCGAGGAGGGGCTTAAGGAGCAGGCGACTGAGTTTTTAGATTCGGTTGGCCTGAACCTTAATTCGTATCTCAACCTTGCTGTTCGGCAGCTTGTGAACCAGCGGAAGATTCCGTTTGAGATTGTGGGGCGGCCGGAGGTACCCAACGAGGCGACGAGGCGCGCTATGGTGATCGCCGAGGCTCGTGAGCTGGGGATTCTGCCAGACGACAGCCCGTCATTCGATAACGTTGATGAGTTGATGTCGTTCCTCGATGAGGATTAGACGATGTTTGAAATTAAGGTCGAGGCTCAGTTTAAGGCCGACTATAAGCGAGCGATGCAGAGCCACCCGCAGCTAAAAACCGAGTTTAAGGCGGCAGTTGCCGAGCTTGCGGCACACGGCGTGCTTCCGGCAGAGTACGGTGCCCACGAGCTCTCCAACCCGGGCGGCAATTACAACGGTCACATCGATTTTCATCTTTCCGATGGCCTGGTCGACGTGGTCGTTCTCTACCTGCCGCATAAAACCAATCCGGTGATTCGACTGGTAAGAATGGGTTCGCATCAAGAGTTATTTCAGGGCCCACTGAGCTAGCCACTCACTTCTAAGTTGCGGTGAAATAGGGATTGATTTGCGGCTTATAAGCCAAAAACAGTCCCTATTTCACCGCAAGTGATGGAGATGTTCCGTCTGTTGACGCGGCATCTGGCTTCCCCTTGTGGCTGACTTCGTCTAAGAGCTCCGCTGCGATCTCGCTGTTTTTGAACCTGATGCTGCAGTCTTCGTTCTTTGGGAAAGCTAGCAGCGGGATCGTTCCGTACCAGACAGTTTCTTCGTCAATTATCACTGCACACAAACGCCCTTCTGCTCTAATGGCATACTCGACGTTCATTTCGGCCAAAGTCTCTTTTGCATCTTCACGCGGAGTCGAGGCAAGGTAAATCTCAAGGGCAATCCCTCGGGCAATGGCATCTCTGATTGTATCGCCGAGCTTTGCGAGGCAGGCGGCGGATGCGTAGGGTGCGGCAATGAAGATGCTCTTGGCGGCACCGACGATGTCTTCAACTAGAGTCTCTATGGCATTAGCCGGTTCTATGAGAATGTTTTGATCGGACTGCTCGCTGCCTCCGGTCGCGTAGACTTCGTACCCGAGCTTGGCGTAGGTCTTGAGTCTCTTCTGGTACATGCGGGCGAGCATGGGTATCGACAGGTCAACGTAGTCGAATATCTCAACCCGCCGCTTGCCCTCGTGACTTCTATGCAGTCTGCCCGCCTGCTGCGTGATGCTGCCGTCCCACGATATCGGCGTGGCAATGAGTAGGGTATCAAGGTAGGACAGATCGAATCCCTCGCTCAGAAGGCTTTCGGTGGCGACGATGATTCGATGTTCATGCTCGAAGCAGGGAAGACTGTTCAGTATCGCTCTTCTTTCCTTGACGTCGATTTCTCCGGTCAGGAGAATGGGTTCGTGTCCTCGATCTTTAAACAGTCTGAACAGCTCCTCAGCATGCTTTTTCCTTTTAGACAGCACGAGCGGATGCCGACTGTTTGACGCGGCTTCAAGAGCGTCGTTGACAATCAATTCGTTTCTAGCTGCATGCGCGCACAGAAGGTCGAGAATCTGATTGAAGCTTGCACCTGGCTCGTAGGCGGGTAGTCGAATTCCGGTAAAACGAGGCCGTACGATGCGCTGGATGCCCTGCTGGATCGCTTGCGTTTTTGGATCGATGACATAGCGAAGCGGGCCGCAAAGCATGGAGAGCGCCCTCGTAAGGCCGTCGGAGCGCTCGGGCGTTGCGGAAAGGCCGTATACGTATTTGGCCGGGGCAGACTTGAGAACAAGCTCGAGCTGTGGCGCGGCGGCGTGGTGACATTCGTCGCAGATAATGAGGCCGTAATTACGAACAAGGTCCTTAACTATCGGCTCCCCGGTTTGAGGGTCTTTGCCAGACAGCGACTGGAACGAAGCGACGTCGACGAGGCCGCTTACGGCATTTTTGCCTCCTCCTATTTGTCCGATGACCGGAGGCTGCCTCTTGCTGATTCGTCCTTTTGGGGTTCGGACGGGTTCTCTGTTGTCCGTAATGTCGATAAATCGCTCGAGCTGGGATTTCCATTGGGTTATGAGTGCAGTCTTGGGAACGATGACGAGCGTTGGAAGACCAATGGCGGCAATAAGATAAGCCCCGATGACGGTTTTACCGAAGCCCGTCGGCGCTGACATGATTCCATCTTCGTACGAGAGCATCTGGTCAGCGGCGATTTGCTGTTCAGGGCGAAGGGCGCCTTTAAATGTCATCACAATTTGATTATCGGATTGGCGTTCGTCTAAATAGTGGGCAGTAACGCCGGTTTCTTGGAGCAGCTGCTCAAGCTTGGTTTTGCAGCCTCTGGGAATCGCGACACAGCCGCCTCTAAGCTCACTGAGGTCTATGAGCCGCGGTTTACCGAATACTGATTGATGCATAGATTGCGCGCGGAAGAATTCCGGGTTGGCGAATGTTGCGAGCCCGCGGATTTCCATCTGAGCCGCTGGACTCAGAGACTTCTCGGGGATGTACAGCATATCGGCTTGTGTGACGGGCAGCGATGAGGGAAAGTCTCGCGATGTGAGCGGTAGCCGCTTTCGTGGTTTTTGGGCATATCGTTTGGTTTTGTTTGCCACCGCAACTGTTGCTAGCCCGTGTGGGTTGTTTCCAGTGGCCTCGATCAAATTATGCACCGTCGAGCGCGGAATCAGCTGGATTTGGGACAGGTAGAGCCATTGGTCGGGAAAGGGCTCGAATTGCTCGTCTACAAATACGCTGTTTCCTTCACGTTGTGCCTTGCCTTGAAAGGGAAGTGCGATGAGGTTTCCAAAGCCTCCATCGGGGATAGTGACCTGAGCGGGGAGCATTCGATCAAAGGCCTCGAACGTGATTGTTTTATTAAGCGCCGCGGCTTCGGTTATGAGGTAACTTCCAAACTCTCTGGCAGCCTTTGCGTCGATTGGCTCGAGGAAGAAAAACCAGATGTGTGCGCCGTTGCCGGACCTTGAGCGCTCAACGGCGGCGTTAATGCCCCGTCGTTTTGCAACAAGCCGTACGGCATTTGTTGCCTCTTTCCAGTCCGCTTTGTCAAAATCGATGACGAGAACTTTCGTGTTGCAGTTCCTGTCGAGCACATATTGCCCGAGGACGTCACGGAATCGGTCGTCCTTGCCTTTAAAGTGAGCGATGATTGTGGCATCGCTTAATTCGGGGAAGACGCGATTTGTGCACTCCGCGCATCTGATTCTTTGTTGGGCTGCTTTGGGGCAAATTCCCGGTTTCCACTCATTTGCGCAAGCGGGCGTATAGCCGATGCCCCCGTCTTTTCTGCGATATCCATGAGCGTAAACATCTTTGCGGCAAGTAAAGAGACTGCGAAAGAGCTCGAGTTTGTCACGTGCTGGGCTCGCGCTGGTGACGATGCCCTCGATTTGCGCTCGTTCATCGAACAAAGCGCCAGCTTCTTCCCACTCTTCAAGAGTGACGTAGCGTACGTCTGAACCGTTGTTGCAAATGACGATTTGTCGGTGTTGGTCCGATATATGCGTGATCGTCTGATCGTATTTTAATTGTGCGGTCCCAAAGAGGGCGTATTGATGCATGGTGTTGCCCATTTGAATGCCGTCCTTGTACTGGAGTTGTTGAGACGAGGGTACGGCATTGCGGCTTTTTGGGATATCTAATTTCGATTCAAGTTCGCTAATGGCGAGGGATTATTCCGCGAGCGGCTTTCGGTCGATGTCAAAGCGCGCGACGGCCCTTGATAACCAGGATTTGCGGTCATGTGGGTAGCCGGAGGCATACAGAGCGTGCTTCATTCGGACCTGGTGGGCAAAAAATGGCAAATATGAGTACTGTTGCTTAGTTAGTACCATATTATTTGGAAAGTTTTTAAGACCAATTGACTGCGATTTAATATATACAACCCCCTAAACATGACGATTCGGGGCTTTATGGAGCTTGAAATCGGTGGAAGGGGGCAATTTCAGCTAGATTTTGCTGCTACTAAAATGGTGGCAGTACTCATATTTGGCATTTTTTGCCCACGGGGTATCGTTCGGGGCTAATCATAGCTCCCCAAACAGCTGGGAACGCGCCGATTGCCAGCAATATCTTGTATTTGGATGGCGCAGCAAAAAAGTTGCGGTGGAATAGGGTTTGATTGGCGGCTGATGAGCCAAAAACAGTCCCTATTTCACCGCAAGTGGTATGGGTGCTCTTAGCGGGTGGGCTGGTAGCGGGGGCAGTAGCTGATGGCGATGGCATCGACGCCTACGTGGGTGGCGATGGTGCAGCCGATGGGGCCGGTGCCGGCGTCTACGTAGTCCTGGCCCGCGAGCGCCTCGTTGACAAGTTCCTGCTCCTCGGCGGCGCCGGTCGTGAGCACGCGCACGCTTGAGCCCGGGTGCTCGGCCAAAAACGCGAGGCAGTCGGCCATGGTGTTGGCGACGATGCGCTTGGCGCCGCGGCCCTTCTTGATGGCCTTGATCTCGCCCGACTGCCACTCCGGCGAAACGGCCAGGCGAATATTGAGCATCTGCGTGAGCTGGCCGGCGAGCTTGGGCGCGCGGCCGTTCTTAACGAGGTTCTCGAGCGTGCGGGGAATCAGCAGCAGGTGCGCGTCGGGCAGGGTCGCGCGGATCTGTGCCTCGGTCTCGTCCAGGCTGCGGCCGTCCTCGCGCATGGCGAGCGCGTACTCCACCAGCAGGCCCTCGGCGCCCGAGCCGGTGCGCGAATCGATGCAGCGCACGTCGAGCTCGTGGGTCTCGGCGACCAGGCATGCATTGGAATAGCAGGCGGACCACTCGCTGCACAGCGAGATAAAGATCGCGCTGTCGTGGCCATCGGCGCGCACGCGGTCAAACAGCGCCTTGAACTCGCCGGCACTCGGCTGCGAGGTATGCGGCAGCTGCTCGGAGCCGGCCATGCGGGCGACGTACTCCTGGGCGGTGATCTGTACCTGGTCGAGCAGGTCCTCGCCTTCGATAATCACATGCAGCGGAATGACGTAAATGCCGAGCTCTTGGGCGCGGGCGGGGGAGATGTCCGACGTGGAGTCGGTTATGATGGCAAAAGACATAATTGCACCTTTCGTTGGGGCGCGGCAGCGCCGCCTTCTGAGAGCAAAGTGCGACAAGTATAGTGGAGTCGTTCCACATTTATAGGTTCAATTGTTGAATAGTCAACAGTTTGAAGTGTCGGTGTGGAAATCGTCAACTGGGGAAGAGGGATGCCGATGGAGGCGCTGGAGATATGCAAGCGGCCGGTCGTGCTGTTTGATTTCGATGGCACGGTGGCAGATACGGGTCGAGCGGTGATGACCTCGACGCGCAAGACGTTGGCCGCGCGCGGGTTTTCGGAGGCGCAGATGGGTGACCTGCGTCGCATGATCGGGCCTCCGCTGTGGAAGAGCTTCCACGACTTTTACGGCTTTACACGCGAGGAGTCGCTTGTGGTGGCCGACGAGTACCGTGCCTTTTTTGATGAGCTGGGACCGGAAGAGTATCCCGTGTTCGATGGAATCCCCGAGCTGCTCGATGGCCTTGTCGCGCAGGGGCATCGCTTGGCCGTGGCGACGTCACGCATGGAGGCAAAGTGCATTGACATGGTGGACGAGCTGGGGCTTTCGCAGTTTGAGGCGGTGGTTGGCATGAATCCGCCGCAGGGACGCGAGACCAAGGCCGATTCGGTTCGCGATGCCCTGGCGGCGCTCGGCGCGACGGCCGACGATGCCGTGATGATCGGCGATCGCTTTAACGATGTGGAGGGCGCGCACGCGATGGGCGTGCCGTGCATCGGCATCTATTCGGGCGCGGCAGCGCCGGGGGAGCACGAGGCCGCGGGCGCCGATGCGGTGGTGCACTCGGTGGCCGAGCTTGCTAAACTTTTCGCTATCTAATAGACATAATGTGAGGGGCGGGCGTACCCGTCGCTCATTGGTAAGGAGGTCGTCCATGAATCAGGTGGAGCAGAGCGTCGCTGAGTATGTCGACGAGGTCTGGGAGGATGTTGTCGCCGATATCGAACAACTGGTGAGCTATCCGTCCGTGGCCGTTGCTGCCAATGCAGAGCCCGGTGCGCCGTTTGGCCGCCCGGTCCGTGATGCGCTCGATTGCGCGCTCGGCATTGCGCAAAAGCTCGGCTACCAGACGAGCGACGACGAGGGCTATGTGGGCATTGCCGATATCCCGGGTCGCGGCGACAAGCAGCTCGCGACCATCTGCCACGTGGACGTGGTGCCCGCCGGCCCCGGCTGGAACACCGACCCGTTTGCGATGGAGCGTCGCGAGGGCTGGCTGCTCGGCCGTGGCGTGATCGACGACAAGGGCCCGGCGGTGTTGTCGCTTTATGCCGGCGCGTACCTGCTCAAGCACGGCATTGTGCCGCGCTATACCTTCCGCGCGCTGCTGGGCTGCGATGAGGAAGTGGGCATGTCCGACGTTCACCATTATCTGGAGAACCACGCAGACCCCGACTTTCTGTTTACGCCCGATGCCGAGTTCCCGGTCTGCAATGCCGAGAAGGGCCAGTTTGGGGCGACGTTTGTGAGCCCCAAGATCGATGGAGGACGCATCGTATCGTGGAGCGGTGCCGAGGCGAGTAACGCTATCCCGTCGCAGTCCATCTGCGAACTTGCGATTGCCGCCGATGAACTGCCGGCGCCGGTCGAGAACGCCGACCGCCTGGAGATCACGACGCTCGATAACGGGCATGCGCAGATTTTTGCCCACGGCATTGGCGGTCATGCCTCGATGCCCGAGGGCACCATCAACGCCGTCGGCCTGATCGTGTCGTATCTGCGCGAGGCCGAGGACGCGTTTGGTGCACGCGACGAGCGCCTGCTGACGCCTGCCGAGCACGAGTTTGTCAAGTTTTTGGCCTTTGTGCATGCGGACGCCTATGGCCGCGGCCTGGGTATCGACGCGACGAGCCCGGCGTTTGGCCCGCTCACCTGCAATCCCGGCGTCATCCGTGTGGTGGATGGCCACATCGAGCAGGTCATCGACGTGCGCTTCCCCGATAGCACCAGTGCCGATACCATCCGTGAGCAGCTCGAGCCGCTCGTGGGCCGTTTTGGTGTGACGTGCCAGCTGGGTCGCGCGAAGGTGCCGTTCTCGGTGTCTGCCGACGATCCGGCCGTGAAGGCGCTTATTGATACCTATAACGAGTTTACGGGCAAGCATGCTGAGCCCTTTGCCATGGGCGGCGGTACGTACGCGCGCAACTTTGCCCGCGCCGTCTCGTTTGGCCCCGAGGAGACCGGCTTGGAGCTGCCCGCATGGGGCGGCCAGATGCACGGCCCCAACGAGTGCGCCAACGAGGAACAGCTCAAGCAAGCGCTCAAGATCTATATTGTTGCGATCCTTCGTTTGAATGAATTAGAGCTTTAGGGTTACGCGGTTTTACCAAACCGCGTAACAGCTCGACGCTGCAAACGCCCCCAAGCGGCAATCTGACGTTCAATCGTCGGTCGCGTACAAAAGTACGCTTCCCTCCTCTTTCACGTCACCTTGCTCGCTTAGGGGCGTTTTCGCTGACTTATGCTCAACCTGTGGGGTTTCCAAGGTAGTCCTTGGGGACGTTCTTAAATGACTAGTCAAACAAGAACGTCCCCAACGACTAGTCGTTTAAGAACGTCCCCAACAACTACCTTCCTCTGGTGTAAAAGGTGCGCCATGTTCGGCGCTGGATTGTTATCCGTTTGTAAAGGCTGGGCAGAGCTTGCGGTAAGGGTCTATCAAATGACCGTAAGAAACCGCAGTTGGCGCGGGCACTGCCCGATCGAGGCCGTATCTTTCCAAACAGCAAAGCGGGCAGGGTGCCCGCGAATCGCATGTATGAAAGGAAGATCATGCTCGATCAGGCTTATTCTCGTCGTCAGTTCCTCGGCCTCGCTGGTGGTCTTGCCAGCATCGTCGGTCTCGGTCTCGTTGGGTGCGGCGGCTCCGGCGCATCCGATGCCGCCGACAAGGGTAGCGCCGCTGCTGCCGAGTCCGTCTCCGGCGAGGTGACCTACGACGGTGCCTCTTCGTTCCAGGCTCTCGTCGAGGCCGCTGCCGAGAAGTTCATGGACGCCAACCCCGACGTCTCCGTCTCCGGCTCGGGTAACGGTTCGGGCAAGGGCCTGACCGCTGTCGCCGCCGGCACCGTCACCATCGGCAACTCCGACGTCTTCGCCGAGACCAAGCTTGAGGCCGATCAAGTCAAGAACCTCGTCGACCACGAGGTCGCCGTCGTGGGCATGGGCCCCGTCGTCTCCAAGAACGTCAAGGTCGACGACCTGTCCCTCGAGCAGCTCAAGGGTATCTTCTCCGGTCAGATTACCAACTGGAAGGAGGTCGGCGGCGACGACGCCACCATCGTCGTCTTCAACCGCAAGGCCGGCTCCGGTACCCGCGCCACCTTCGAGGCCGCCGTCTTTGGCGACGAGACCGTCGACTTTAAGGGCGACGCCGAGCTCGACAAGTCCGGCGACGTCCAGACTCAGATGGGCAGCACCGACAACGCCATCTCCTACCTCGATTTCTCGCACTTTGATGACTCCAAGTTCAACGCCATCAAGGTCGAGGGCGTCGAGCCCAAGAGTAAGAATGTCACCGACGACTCCTTCAAGATCTGGGCTACCGAGCACATGTACTGCGCTAAGGATGCCGACGAGGCCACCAAGGCCTTCCTGGAGTTCATGCTTTCCGATGACGTCCAGGGCAAGCTCGTCGAGGAGCAGGGCTTTATCCCCGTCTCTGCCATGAAGGTCGTCAAGGACGCCAGCGGCAAGGTCTCCGCTAAATAAGTAATCGTCCCGGAAAGGTTTGCAATGGCAAAACAGCTGCCAAAGCGCGACCTTGAGAACGTGGGCCTGGGCGTCACGGGCGCGTGCGTTGCGCTCGTGACGCTTGTCGTTGCCGCGCTCATCTTTATGGTCGCCCAAAAGGGCCTCTCGGCTTTTCTCAAGGACGGCGTTTCGGTCGTCGAGTTCTTCACCGGCACCAAGTGGGACCTGGCCTACACAGCCGAAAGCGGCCTGCCCTACACCGGCGCCCTGCCCCTGATTGTCACCTCGTTTGCGGTCATGGTGCTCTCCACGCTCATCGCGCTGCCCATCGCCATCGGCTCTGCCATCTTTGCGGTCGAGATTCAGCCTAAGTTTGGTTCCAAGGTCTTTCAGCCGCTTATTGAGCTTTTGACCGGCATCCCCTCGGTCGTCTTTGGCCTGATCGGCTTTCACGTTGTCGTCGGCCTTATGAAGAGCGTCTTTCACGTGAGCACGGGCCTGGGCATCCTGCCCGGCGCCATCGTGCTGGCCGTCATGATCCTGCCGACCATGACCACGCTTTCGGTCGACGGCCTGCGCGCCGTGCCCGATAGTTACCGTCAGGGTTCGCTCGCACTGGGCTACACGCGCTGGCAGACCATCTGGCACGTGGTGCTCAAGTCCGCCATGCCGTCGCTCATGACCGCGGTCATCCTGGGTATGACCCGTGCCTTTGGCGAGACGCTCGCCGTGCGCATGGTCATCGGCGGCATCGAGGCCATGCCAACGTCGCTGCTGTCGCCGGCTTCGACCATCACGACCACGCTCACCACGTCCATGGCGGTCTATGCCGAGGGCTCGGCCCAGGACGACGTCCTGTGGGCACTCGGTCTGCTGCTGATGGGCATGAGCCTCATCTTCATCCTGATCATCCATCTCATTGGCCGCAAGGGGGCGAAGGCTCGTGGCTAGCACGCGCATCCATATCGACGAGGCGAGACTCGGGCGTGTCCAAAAACAGGACCGCATCGCCACGGGCGTGTTGACGGCAATCGTCGCCACCGTCATGCTCATCGTCGTTTCCATGGTGGCCTACATCCTGTTCGAGGGCATCTCGACGCTGTTCCAGCCGGGCTTCCTCACGGAGCCGTCGCGTGCCAACGGCACCCAGGGCGGCGTGCTCTACCAGCTGTTCGACTCGTTCTACCTGCTGCTGATCACCTTGGTCATCTCGGTGCCCATCAGCCTGGGCGGCGCGGTCTTCTTGGTCGAATACGCACCCGATGGACCCATCCGCGACATCGCCTCCACCGCCATCGAGACGCTGTCCTCGCTGCCTTCGATCGTCGTCGGCATGTTCGGCTTCCTGGTGTTCTCGGTGCAGTTGGGCTGGAAGTACTCCATTATCTCCGGCGCCGTCGCGCTCACCATGTTCAACATCCCCATCCTGGTGCGCGTGATCCAGCAGGCGCTCGAGGACGTGCCGCAGGCCCAGCGCGATGCGTGCCTGGCCATGGGCCTCACCCGCTGGGAGGCCACGCTGCACATCCTAATCCCCGAGGCCATGCCCGCCATCGTGACCGGCATCGTGCTTTCGGCCGGCCGTGTGTTTGGCGAGGCCGCAGCACTGCTCTTTACCTCGGGCATGAGCTCGCCGGTGCGTCTGAACTTCTTGAGCTTTAACCTGTCGAGCCCCACCTGCGCCTGGAACGTGTTCCGCCCCGGCGAGTCGCTCGCCGTGCACATCTACAAGATCTATGGCGAGGGCAGCCCCGAGGCCCAGCAGATCGTTTGGGGCACCGCGGCGCTGCTGATGATTTGCGTACTGCTGTTTAACGTAGCCGCCCGTATTGTGGGCAAGCAACTGGCAAGGAAGATGACGGCCGAATGAGCGAGATGAATGCAATGCCCGCAACCGAAGCGGCATCGTCCGAGACCCAAGACTTCCTGTCGAGCGTGGGGGAGAGCGAGAGGCGCATGCGTGTGAGCGGCAAGGCCGTGAGCGACGAGGTCATGCTCTCCGCCAAGGACGTCAACGTGTACTATGGCGACCACCATGCGCTGCACGATACGTCGCTCGACTTTCACAAGGGCGAGATCACGGCGCTCATTGGGCCTTCGGGCTGCGGTAAGTCGACCTTTTTGCGTAGCCTCAATCTTATGAATCGCGAGATTCGCGGCTGCCGCGTGGAGGGCGAGATCAACTATCGCGGGCGCAACGTGAACACCAAGACCGAAAACACCTACGAGCTGCGCCGTTCCATTGGCATGGTGTTCCAGCAGCCCAACCCCTTCCGCAAGTCTATTCGCGACAACATCACGTTTGCGCCCAAGCGCCACGGTATCACCGACCGCGACGAGCTCGACCGCATGGTCGAGGAGAGTCTGCGCGGCGCGGCGCTGTGGGACGAGGTCAAGGACAAGCTCGACAAGAGCGCCTATGCGCTTTCGGGTGGTCAGCAGCAGCGCCTGTGCATCGCGCGCACGCTGGCGCTCAACCCCGACGTGATCTTGTTCGACGAGCCCTGCTCGGCGCTCGACCCCATCTCGACGCTGGCGATCGAGGACCTCATGTCGTCGATCGTTGCCGACCGCGCCATCGTCATCGTGACGCACAACATGGAGCAGGCGTCGCGCGTGTCCAACCGCACGGCGTTCTTCTACATGGGCGATATGGTCGAGTACGACGAGACCGACGAGATTTTCCAACGGCCCAAGGATAAGCGGCTGAATGATTACCTCACCGGCATGTTCTCCTAGTCCGGGACATGCTTGAGGCCCGCGGCGGCCACGGTTACCGCGGGACTGATTGGAGAGGCGGGTCATCTCTTGCGGGAGATGGCCCGCCTTTTGCTCTGCGACCGAAACGACCACCACAAAG